>JAGLWO010000586.1 GCA_023133395.1 Candidatus Cloacimonadota bacterium
GAATTCCGGTAATATTTGGTATTATTACTACAAATAATATTGAACAGGCCATAGAACGAGCGGGAGCAAAAGCTGGTAACAAAGGTTCTGACGCAGCTTCAGGAGCCGTGGAACTAGTTAATCTATTAAAACAAATTAAGTAGGTTGAAGTAGATATCATACGAACTTTATTAATCAATCATAGAGAATAAATCGAAGAAATAATCAAAATGAGCAAAGATACTAACAATTGATTATAGATTAATAGTATACGCAGTTAAAGACAAGTTTTTTAAAGACTGGATGGTAGATTCTTCCATCAGAGTTTAAAATAATCTTGAGATAATCTAAAGTTGCCTTCCTTGCTTTCGGGGTACTGCTCTCCAATTACCCCTCAACAAAAGCCAAAGATGTTACAAAACTTTCGGAGCTAAATGAAATCCATTCTAAATTAAAAGAATCTACATCAGTGAACGCTATGTGCTAATTCCAGTATGAGCCTAGTCCCACTATACAATCTAAGTTATGGTCACAAGTCCTACACGAAAAGGATTTGGAATACAAATCATATGGATGAGCTGTTATATCTTGAAAAAACTCGCTAACAAGTTCAGCACAGTTCTCTGCAAACAGCATTTGTCCACCTAATAGAATTAGACCTAATAAAATAACTGTTTATTTATACTTTTTTACTTCAGCAATATCATCTTCTTAACTTTCTGAAAATCACCTGCTTTCATTTTGTAGAAATAGATTCCTGAACTGACTTGGTTGCCATTGGTATCTCTGCCATTCCAGATAATTGAATGAGTACCTTTTGAAAATTCGTTATTAACTAAAGTTTTTAATTTTTGTCCTTTGATGTTGAAAAGAGTAACTTCAACTTTAGAATCATTTTGTATAGAAAACTCAATTGTTGTGGTTGGGTTGAATGGATTTGGATAATTACTAAGTTTAGATTGATTATACATTAAAGTTTCTTCATTTATAATTGTAAAATTATTCAAACTGAAAATTGAAATACCATAGTAACCATTTGCGGTAATTAATAAATCATTATCGACTGAAAAATCATTTGTTTGGTAATTCCATAAATAGGAATCTTCTAATAAAGGATTATAGGGATCGGTAACATCAAAAGTTAGTATTTCATTCCAGCCATTGTCAGCTATCAGAATATGGTCTCCTATTATTAAAGGTTTTGTTTCGATAATGGAATCAGAATGAAACTCGATTGATGATATTAAATTTGGATTAAGGGGATTTGAAATATCAATTATGATTACACCAGAGCCATCAGAAACAAATGCAATACCTTCTGAAACAGCTACTGAATATGCATAATCTGGCGTATAATAACTACTAAGCAAGTTTGGTGATTGTGGGTTTGAAATATCAACGATCTTAAGACCTGATCCACCATCTGCTACATAAGCAAAATCATCAATGATACTTGCCGATTCAGCTGTCCCTGGTGTGTTATAATTACCCAATAAATAAGGATCACAAGGATTGGTAGCATCAATAATATGAAGACCGTAATCTTTGTCTATTACATAAGCATAATTATCTAAAACAGTTATAGAATGAGCATTATCACCGACTGTATCATAACTTGCAAGCAAAGAAGGATTTGCCGGATTTGTTATATCAATAATGTTAATTAATTCCATATTAGCAGTATAGGCAAGATTCTCTTCAACGAAAACGGAATACACTTGGCTTAATGCCCATAAATTACTTATTAATAATGGATTTGCAGGATTTGAAATATTGATTATTTTAAGAGATGCTATATCTGCTAAAAAAGTATTTGTTCCGTCATTTACAATTGATTGTACGTTATGCGTATCGTCATAAACTCCAATTAAATCTGTATTGGAAGGAACTGAAATGTCAATTATCTGAATACCGGAATTGAAATCTGCTATAATTGCTATTTCTCCTGAAGAAATTATTGATCTTGCATAATCTGGCGTATCATAACTTCCCAATAACTCAGGTTCTTGAGGATTACTAATATCTATAATATCGATACCAGAATTTGCCTTTGCAACATTGATTCTTTCTCCTGTAATAGATACTGAATAAGCACCTCCTCTATTATCGTAATTTTCTACTAAAAATGGGTTTTGAGGATTACTTACATCAATTATTTCAAGACCATTACTAAAATCTGCTACAAAAGCAATTGTTCCTGAAACTACAACTGAATGTGCATATCCATCTGTATCATATAAACCAAGTAAATTAGGATTTTGTGGATCACTTACATCTATTATAAGCAAACCAGAATCACCGTTAGCCATATATACGATTGAATTTGAATATGCAACAGAATATGCATCATCTGGCTGCATATAAGAAAAAATTCCAATTAATTCCGGATTTTGAGGATTACTTATATCGACAATATGCAAACCTGACATTCCTATAGCAATATAAGCTGTTGTTTCAAATACAGCAATAGATTGAGCGAATCCTTGGTAGTTGCTATATATTCCTAAAAGAATTGGGTTTTGAGGATTACTTACATCTACTATATGAACTCCAAATGTATCATCGGCAATATAAGCCGTTGTTCCTGATATTGTAACAGAAAGTGCTTGTGCTGCAGTCATATAGTTCCCCAATAATACAGGATTTTCAGGATCGGAAATGTCAATTATTAAAAGTCCATCATAAAATGTTGAAACATAGGCAGTTGTTTCACAAATTGTAACTGATAAAGCTCCACTTGGTGTATTGTAATTCGATAATTTATGATAAACTGCTCTTAGATGTATAATATATAACATTAATATTATTATGATAATTGTTTTCTTCAAATTTACCTCCTATTTTTCAAGTTGCTGCTAATGTATGTGTCCCCGCATATTTATTGCGTGGATACCCCCGGATCTGGTGGTGTATACGCAATATTGCGTGGATTTCCCATTTAGATCTTTCATCTTCTTCAATATCACGTCACCTGAATAACCCATTTTTTGCCTTGTTGATCCAAAAAACGAACCTACTTTCTTGAATCATTTATGTCAATTAAAAAGGCTTGATTTGAAAGATAATTTGTCAGATGTAGTTTTAT
>JAGLWO010000587.1 GCA_023133395.1 Candidatus Cloacimonadota bacterium
TCCTTTCCTTATTTCCACAGAAGAACCATCTTCCAGGTTTTCCATGCCTTCTATCACGAGTAATTCACCATTTTCTATTCCACCTGTAATTATAACGTTCTCACCCACTTTTTTCCCAATAGTAACCTCACGTTGCCTTGCAATGTTATTTTCAATTATAAATACATATTTCTGATCGTATTCCTGAACGATGTTATTCAATGAAGTAAAAATGACATTCTCGTGAATATTGCTCTGGATGCGACCTTCTATTACCATACCTGCATAAAGTTTATTATCAGGATTATCCATAATGATCTCCACCGGATAATTTGTTGCTCCATTAACAGGTTTAATACCCACTCCTGTAATTGTTCCTATAAAAGTTTCAGGATGAGAATCATGAAATATTTCCACTTGCTGCCCCTTCTTAACATATACAATGCCGCTTTCCCCGATCCCGGTTTTGATAACCAGTTGGCGGGAATCTACAATTGTGCAAACTTGCATACCGGCAGAGATCGTCTGTCCAACCTCAAGGTTCATATCGGCAATATAACCCGAAACCGGAGCTGTAAATCGAGAGTTATCAAGATTTTGCTGTGCGTTTTCCAGAATGGCCTTTGCACCATCCAAACCTGCTTTGGCAGATTTAAAGGAACTGGTTGCCTGCACATATTCAGCTTCGGAAATATTCTGATCAGTATACAATTTTTCAGAAGCCTGCATCTGCATTTCAGCAACTTCAAAAGCTGCTTCTGCAGCAAGTACAGTAGCCTTTGCCTGGTCCAGTTGGTTCTGGTGACCGGCATTATCTATGCTACCGATCGACTCACCTTTTTTTACCCAGTCTCCCAACTTTTTATAAATTTTCACCACTTTACCATGGGTCTGGCTGGAAAGCGTGATATCTGTTATTCCTTCCAGTTTCCCTGTAAAATTAATATATTCCTCCAGGTTTTTGGATGCTACTTTTTCTACCATCACAGAAAATGCTTTGTCTTGCTGTTGCTTCGATTTATTGGTAGATTTTTCATCAACGGGTTCGCTTTTGCTGCATGCCGACAGGATCAACATGATCGCTATTAAACTTAGTATTACCTTTTTCATTTTTTTCTCCTTGTCCTTCGTAGTTTTAACGTAGGAGGACTATTTATTTTAAATATTGCATTAATATTTGTTCATCTTCCACACCCATCAATTGCAGGAGTGATGATCTCGCTCTCAGGAAGTCATAAATGCTCTTTGTATATTGATTCCTGGAAGAAGTTAACATAACTTCTGCATCCAGAAGGTTACTGGTTGTAATGATGTTGTTCCTGAATCTTTCTTCCATCTGAAGATATGTTTCTTCTGCAAATTCCAGGGCTTTTTTTGTTGCATAAACAGATCTTGCAGAAGCAACAAGATTAAGCACAGAGCTTTTCAAACCAAGCTCGATCCCATCTTCTGCTGATCTATAGTCATAATATGATTTTTTATAATCGTGTTTTGCTTTAGCGAACCCCGCTGCATTATCCGCAATAGGAAAAATAGGTACAGATGCAATGAGCATTAATCTTTCCGAATCTTCGTAGTCATCCTGATAGTCATATTTTTCCCAGGTTTTGGAATAAGAAAGATTCAATGAAGGAAGAAAGTTTCCACCAGCCATTATCACAGATTTTTTATTTATTGCTTTTGAAAGCTCAGCCATTTTCAAGGATGGATTTTTCTCTTTGCTGATCTCTATCACCTCTGAAATTAATTCTTTTACCTGCACAGGATCTAAAGATTGAATATTATTAAGATAAATTTCATACAGATCTAAAGAAATTGTTTCCAATGTATAATCAGGAGGGATCTGCAGGAAATTTGCCAGTTCTATCCTGCTTATTGAATAAAGATTTTCTATCTGGATCAGACTGACTTCTTTGGATGCTTTCTGGGATTGCAATTGAAGATAATCTGCCTTGGAAAGTGTTCCGGTTTCATATCGCACCTTTGCGATCTCCAATTGTATTTCCGATGATTGCAAATCTTTTTGAGCGGTTTCCAGCAAATCCTGGTTTTCCAGAACAGAAAAATATTTGGATTCTACATCTGCGATAGTTTCCAGCCTTTTATTAATGTAAGTGGCATCTGCAATTTTTGCGGCATCATTCTGAATGCGAGAACCAAGCCATATCTTTCCACCGTTGAAAATAGGTTGCGAGATGGTGTATCCATATGAACGTGATTCATCTGCAGTGGGACCGACTCCCATTCCGAATCCAGGTTTATATTCCGTATAGGTTCCATCCAAACTTGCTGATGGGATCAAACTGAGAGTAGAATTCCAGAAATCGTATTTAGCAGATTTTTTGGCGTGTTCTTCTGCCAGAAGATCTGGATTGTTCTTGAGTGCTATTTCTTTTGCGTCTTTCAAGGTTAGAATTTCAGCATTCAAATAAAAACAAAATGCAATAATAACTACAGTTAAAATTATTTTTCTCAAATTTCCTCCTCTTTCAGAAATACGAATTCATTTTCAGGTTTCAGAATTTCATTTTTCAGTTTTATCAGATTTCGCTTCTCTGCTTTATGCATCTCTTCACCCATTTGCATCAATATCAGAATATAAAAAGGGATTTTCTTTTTTTCTTCTTCAGGAAGATCACATTCTTCTTTGTGATGCTTAATATGAGTAATTATTTTATCTATTCGCTGATCTAAAAGCTGGAGAAATAATTCTTTGCTTATACCTTTTGCCATGAAAGATATTGCCATCCAGAAATCAACATTAAGCTCACTTTTAGATCCAAGAAAATACTTCATGATTTTCCGGAAATATTGTGTCCCTTTTTTTGCTATTCTAAATACCTTGCGTGGTGGATTATTCCCTTCTACAACCTGTTTACCTGAAATATATTTATTTGTTTCTAATCTTTGTAATGCTTTATACATAGAAGGCATTTTTATTCCAGCCCACACATCGAGTGCATGCATTTTTGTGAACTGGATAATTTCGTAGCCGTACATTGGTTTTCTGTTCAGAAATCCGAGTACAACCAGATCCGATTTATTCATTGAAACCTCCTTTCCAATTAATTATTTTCATCTATAAAATATAGACATAATAAATTAAGGAATCCTGCGTTTTATAAAATATTTTCTTTTCCACTATTCTACTTTCGAGTACCAAACAAAATTTCAAAGAAAATACTGTCAAGAAAAATATTATAAAGTAGAATAGTCGAAAGCAGTATAATCTATCTTATCATCGATTACTACAGGATCGAAAAAAAATAAATTTGACAATTTAGTTTTGATAATTATTTGCTTCAATATAACTTAATAATGAGGAGTTGATATGTTTGAAAAACTAAAGAAAATCTTAAATAAAGCAGACGCAGATTACGTCGATATCCGCTATGAGAACAAAAAGGATACTTTTATCACTTTCAAGGGGAAAGAATTAACCAGGATAGGTTCCAATTCTACTGATGGATATGTGCTGAGAGTTCTCAAGAATGAAGGTTTTTCATCTGTAGCATTTACAAAAGAAAGTGATGCGGAAAATGCCATAAAATCAGCTATAGAAAACGCAAAACTTCTTGCTAAAAATACAGAAAAACCGATAAGACTGGTAAAAGTTAATATAGTTAAAGATACTTTCCTTCCCCGATTAATAGAAGATCCCCGCAAAGTTTCTATCAGTGAAAAATTGGAACTTACTCGTAAACTTAATAGTATTCCTCTAAAAAACGAGAAAGTAGTAAATACCACAGTTGGCTATGCAGAAATCATCAGGGAAAGATATTTCCTGAATTCAGAAGGAAGCGAAATCCGTGAAGACCTTATCACAACAAGATTAGGTGGTCTTATAACCAGTAAAGAAGGAAATCTGACTCAAAACGTAAGGGTTAGCTGTGGGGGAAGTAATGGTTTCCAGAATGTTCGTAACCAGGAAGCAAATTTTGAAAAACAGACTTCTATCGTAGTTGACCTCTTAAAAGCTAAACCTGTAAAAGCAGGTGTTTATAACTGTATTGTAAATCCTGATCTGGCAGGTGTGTTTGCTCATGAAGCATTCGGTCATTTTTCCGAAGCTGATATTGTGGAATCCCTCCCAGCAATGAGGGAGAAAATGCAAATTGGAAGCAAGCTTGGGAATGATGTTGTGAGCATCATCGACGACGCAACTATCCCAAATCAACTTGGATTCTACAAATACGATGATGAAGGAGTTGCAGTTCGCAAAGTCCAACTTATGAAGAATGGTGTATTAACCGGACGTCTTCACTCCCGCAGAACTGCTGCTGAATTTGATGAACCGATATCAGGTCACTGTGTGGCGGAAGATTACCGTTATGCTCCCATAATCAGGATGGGAACAATATACATTGAACCACAAAAAGACAGTTTTGAAAACCTTCTTAACAAACTAGGAGATGGACTCTATATTATCGATGCAAAAGGTGGACAAACTTCAGGTGAAAATTTCACTTTCGGGGCACAATACGGGTATGTTGTAAAAAATGGAAAAATCACAGATATGGTCCGCGATATAAATATGTCCGGGAATCTGTACAAGACTTTAAAAGATATTACTGCAGTTGGAAATGATCTTGAGCTAACT
>JAGLWO010000588.1 GCA_023133395.1 Candidatus Cloacimonadota bacterium
ATGCAGTATTGAGGGCTACTGATCCCAGATTTACAGCATTCTATAAATTTGGTGAAAAATACTGTGCAAAAGAAGAAACCTTCCAGGTAGTTAAGAGACTATTTGAAGTTGTACCTGGAGTACTTAAAGAATATGGTGGAGGAAAAATAGCTGATCCGTACCCAAATGTAGATGCTATTTCAGGCTCATTATTATTTAAGTATGGCTTAAGCATGTTCGATTATTACACTGTTATGTTCGGTGTTTCACGGGTAATGGGTTTTTGTGCTCAGGCTATTATGGCACGGGGTTTGCAAGCTCCGATCATTAGACCAAAAAGCGTATCCAATGAATGGATTCTTGATAAGATAGGAAAAAAATAATAGAGCTTTTATTCGGATATTGATTGCAGGAAATAACATGGGATTGAACATAGTTCAAAAGATAATAAAGTCTCATCTTCTTGAAGGTGAACTGAAAGCTGGTAAAATAGTCGGGATAAAGATCGACCAGACCTTGACTCAGGATGCAACCGGCACAATGACATACCTGGAATTTGAAGCTATGGATGTTCCTGAGATAAAGACAGAACTATCTGTTAGCTATGTTGACCATAATACAAGCCAGATGGGATTTGAAAATGCTGATGACCACAAATATCTTCGAACCATAGCTGAAAAATATGGATTGTATTATTCTCGAGCCGGGAATGGCATTTGCCATCAAGTTCAATTAGAGAGATTCGGATTACCTGGTAAAACTTTACTCGGTTCAGATAGTCATACACCCACAGGTGGTGGAATCGGAATGCTGGCTATTGGTTCTGGTGGACTGGATGTTGCTAGAGCTCTTGCTGGACTTCCGTTTTATATTTCTTTTCCTAAGGTATTGAAAGTGAATTTATCAGGTAGACTGTCTCCCTGGGTTACTGCAAAAGATGTGATTTTATATATTTTGGAACTTCTCTCAACTAAAGGAAATGTAGGCTGGATGGTAGAATATGGTGGTCACGGAGTGAGAACCTTAGGTGTACCAGAAAGATCAACAATCACGAACATGGGTGCTGAACTGGGTGTAACAAGCTCTGTTTTTCCCAGTGATGATATAACATTATCTTTCCTAAGATCACAGGGTCGAGAAGAGGGCTGGATAGAACTGCATGCTGCTGATGATGCCGAATACGATAGGATTATCGATATTGACCTGTCCATACTGGAACCAAGAATAGCAACCCCACACAGTCCCGGTAATATTAGTTTAGTAAAGGAATTAGCAGGCAAGAAGGTTGATCAGGTTTGTATAGGAAGTTGTACAAATTCATCTTACAAAGATTTGATGACAGTAGCCCAAATGGTGAAAGGAAAGAGATTACCTGCTGGTGTCAGTTTTGTGGTTGCTCCTGGGTCGAAACAAGTGCTGGAAATGATTACTGAAAGTGGAGCATTATCCGATTTAATTTCGTTCGGAGCAAGGATAATGGAGTCTGCCTGTGGATTCTGTATAGGCAACGGACAGGCTCCGGCTACAAATGCAGTTTCAGTTAGAACAAATAACCGTAATTTCAAAGGACGCTCCGGAACGCAATCTGCTGGAATTTACCTGGCAAGCCCGGAAACAGCAGCAGCATGTGCAATTACAGGAGTAATAACAGATCCCCGGGATTTAGGAATCAAGCTGTCGGAAATTTCCATTCCTGAAAAATTTAAAATAGATGATAGTATGATAATTCCACCTTCAAAGAAGAAAGATGTGGAAATTTACAGAGGTCCGAATATTGGAGACCCACCTTCAAGCGAGCCTTTACCTGACAGCCTTGTTGGTGAAGTTACATTAAAAGTGGAAGATAAAATTACCACAGACCACATTATGCCTGCAGGTATCAGACTGAAGTACCGTTCCAATATTCCGAAATATTCAGAATTTGTTTTTGAACCTGTTGACCCCACTTTTCCTGAGCGCTGCCTTTCCAATAAAGAAAAAGCAAATATTATTGTGGCTGGATTAAGTTACGGACAGGGCTCTTCGCGGGAACATGCAGCAATTTGTCCTGCGTACCTGGGAGTAAAAGCAGTGATCGCAAAATCTATTGAGAGAATTCACTGGGCAAATCTGGTTAATTTTGGCATTATCCCCATGATGTTTGTTGATGAAAACGATTATGATGAAATTGAGCAGTCAGATGAATTATCTATGAAAGATATAACTAAAGCTGTAAAATGCGAAGAAACTTTCATTATCAGGAATGTTACGAAGAATTATGATTTCAAAGTCAAGTTGGAACTCAGTAAAAGAGAAAGAGAAATTATTCTTGCAGGCGGTGTATTGAATTATATTTCAAATTCCAAATCAAATAAAGGAGGATAAAATGTTAGAAAAGTTAAAAAAAGAAATCTGGAGTCATTTCAAACAAACACAAGTTGTGTATTTAGCCACCAGTGGCAAAAAAAGACCAAGAGTCAGACCTGTTACTTTGATTCATTTAGATGAAAAATTCTATATTGCCACAGGAACAAAAGACGCAAAAATGAAACAGATTAAAAATAATAAGAATATAGAATTCTGTTATCCTATAACTGATGGAAAGAATAGTGGTTACATTCGTGGGGTAGGTAGAGCAATTGTCATAAAAGATATTCCCTTGAAAAAGAAAATAATGGGAATAATCCCGTTTATTAAAAAATTCTGGCAAAAACCTGATGATCCCAAGTTTACACTTCTAGGGATAAAAATAAGAAGAGGTCAATATCTAAAAATTGGTGAATTTAAAATAGAAAAATTTAAAATTGCAAAGAGCAAAAAATGAAAACAATAGATTCAAACAACCCAATAATTCCTTTCATAGAAGGTGATGGAATAGGACCCGATATCTGGAGAGCGACTAAAAGAGTGTTAGGTGCGGCTGTAGAAAAATCTTTTAATGGAAAGAAAAAAATAGAATGGCTTGAGATCCATGCCGGACTCTCAGCTCTAAAAAAATATGGGAATGATAATATTTTACCAGAAGAGACACTGAACGCTATTCGAAAGCACAAGATTGCCATCAAAGGTCCGCTCACTACTCCGGTTGGAGGGTTTGATTATGTCTGCCTGGTCTGTGCAAAAGAGCAAGACGGTGTTGATGGGGAAAGACCAAAGAAGTGTATAAAGTGCGGTTCCGAATATGTTACAAAGAGATTCCGTTCATTGAATGTAGGACTTAGACAGATCCTGGATCTTTATGCCTGTGTGCGACCGGTAAGATGGTTCAAAGGTGTTCCTTGTCCTGTAAAACATCCTGAAAAACTGAATGTAATTATTTTCAGAGAAAACACAGAAGATGTTTATGCAGGAATCGAATTCCAGGAGGGCACCCTCGATGCAAAGAAAATAATTAGTTTCCTGATCAATGTGATGGAAAAGAATGTTCGACAGGATAGTGGAATTGGAATAAAACCAATATCCATAACAGGCACTAAAAGACTTGTTCGAAAAGCGATTAATCACGCTATCCAGGAGAATTTACCAAGTGTTACACTTGTTCATAAAGGTAACATCATGAAGTTCACCGAAGGTGCATTCCGCGATTGGGGATATGAACTCGCTAAAGAAGAATACAGGGATAAGATAGTTACCGAGCAGGAACTCTGGGATGAATATGACGGTAAAATGCCAGAAGGGAAAATCCTGATAAAAGATAGGATAGCTGACCAGATGTTCCAGCAGGCACTTCTCCGACCTGATGAATACAGTGTGATAGCAACTCCAAACTTGAATGGAGATTATCTTTCTGATGCCTGTGCTGCTCAGGTGGGTGGACTCGGTCTTGCACCAGGTGCTAATATTGGTGATGAAATTGCTCTGTTTGAAGCGACACACGGAACTGCTCCTAAATATA
>JAGLWO010000589.1 GCA_023133395.1 Candidatus Cloacimonadota bacterium
GATATTTCCGGGGTTAATAAATTAAGGCTTCATGTTGATGGTGCAGGTGATGGAATTCACTATGACCACGCTAACTGGGCAAACGCAAAGATAAAAAAGAAATAAATTTGTGCAGGAATAATATTTTTTTTGGAACTATTATTGCGTCTTAAATTCGATATAAAAATTTCAACTCGAAAATGATAACAAGGAGTTTATTATGAAACTCAATAATTTAGTGTTTCTATTTTTATTGTTTAATTGCTATTTATGCGCCACTATTATAAATGTACCAGCAGATCAACCAACAATACAAGAAGGAATCGATGTTTCAGTTGATGGCGACACTGTTCTGGTTCAAACTGGAATTTATGTAGAAAATATTAATTTCAGCGGCAAAAATATTACGGTTGCTTCATTATTCCTGACTACTCAGGATACAATTTATATTTCCCAAACAATAATCGATGGAAACCAGGACGGAAGCGTGGTAACGTTTGAAAGTGGTGAGGATTCAACTGCTGTACTTTACGGGTTTACGATTCAAAATGGATTTGCAAATAACGGTGGAGGAATTTATATTATTAACAATTCTATTCCCATTTTGAAACACTTAAAAATACTTAATAATCTTGGAACTTACGGAGGAGGATTTTTTATTTCAGGATGTTTTTTTGAGCAAACATTCGATCATATTATTTTTGATTCAAATATGGGAGCAGGCAATGGGGGAAATTTATATATTTCAAATTCAACTGTTAGTATAACTAATTCTATAATCAACCATGGTGATGCATTTAGTTATGGAGGTGGAATAATCTGTAGTAATTCTGATTTAGATTTTGAAAAAGTACAAATTAATAATAATTGTGCAAGCTTTGGAGCAGGAATATATTCTGGTGGATGTGATATTTCTTTGAGAAAATCAATGATTATAAATAATGGTTCCGAAAGTGGTTCAGCGATTATGGGATTAAATACTGATTTAGAAATTATTAATAGTATTATTGCTGATAATGGTTGTTATGAACATGGTGTTATTTCATGTTCAACAGCTAATGATGTATATATTATTAATTCATTATTAATCAACAATACTGCACAATCACCGAATGGTAGTTTATTTTATGGAATAGATTTCATTTTCAATTCTATTATTTGGAATAATACAGAGCCACATCTTTCTTCAAGTACGATTGTACATTATTCAGATATTCAGAATGGATGGACAGGCATAAGTAACATCGATGCAGATCCATTATTCATAAACCCAGATAATGGAGATTTCCACTTACAGGATTCCAGTCCCTGCATTGGAGCAGGAATAGATCATATTGAAATCACTGGGAACTGGTATTATGCACCTTTATTCGATATCGAAGGAAATCCTCGTCCAAACCCAGCAGGATCGATGCCGGATATGGGAGCTTATGAAAATCCGTTGGGAGAACCGCAGGTTTCTTCGGATGATCATACATTACCAGTTTCAAATAACAAATTGTATAATTATCCCAACCCCTTTAATCCGGAAACAACGATCTCATTTAATCTCACCACAGAGAACACCAGTCTTCGCCAAGGCTACGCCGGGCAGGCGGAGAACACAGAGTTGGTGATTTATAATTTAAAAGGGCAAAGAGTTAAACAATTTTCAATTGACAATTGTCAATCTTCAATTGTCTGGTATGGAAAAGATGAATCAGGAAAACCGGTCGGTTCAGGAATTTATTTTTATCAATTGAAAGTGGATCATAAAACTATAGATACAAAGAAATGTCTATTGTTGAAGTAATGTAACTCAAACAATCCTGTTTGAGGAAATTGTGATACAATATACGATGGTATGATGGTCTTTAAGGAGAACTTTATGAAAAAAATAACAATCATTTTCAGCTTACTATTTGTTTTCGCTTTTTCTTTTGCGGATACGCACATCCCTGCAGGAAATGTCAGTGGAGTTTGGACATTCCCAAACAGCCCATATATAATTGATGGTGAAATTTCTATCCAGCAAGAAGATCAATTAACAATAGAACCTGGTGTGCAGGTGCTCTTCTCCGATCATTATAAATTCAATATCTATGGAAGAATATTAGCAGAAGGAACTTTAACTGACACTATAATTTTTACAGCTCAAAATACAACTACAGGTTGGCATAGTTTAAGATTTTATGATACAAATACAAATGGGCAGGATAGTTCAAAGGTTGTTTATTGTAAATTGGAATATGGAAAGGCAACAGGAGAGGGAAATGAAAAATACGGTGGTGCAATATATTGTAATAATTCATCTGATATTCTAATAAAAAATTGCTTATTTACAAAGAATTATTCTCATAATAAAGGTGGGAGTATTTCCTGTTCTAATTCAAGCCCCTGTTTTAAGAATGTTACAATAATAGATAATTCTGCTTATCATAAAGGTGGTGGTATTTTCTGCTATAATTCAGACCCGAGTTTTGTTAATATTACGTTAACAAGAAATTTAGCTTCTTTAAATGCTGGAGGTGGAATTTTCTGTGAGGAATCCAGTCCAAGTTTGGAAAATGTTATCATAAGTGAAAATACAGCAGGTATTAAAGGTGGTGGAATTTGCTGTTGGAGCAATTCCAATCCGAGTTTAACTAATGTTACCATAAGCGGAAATACTGCTACTGGCTGGGCTGGTGGTGGAATTTTCTTTTATGATAATTCCAGTGTGAATTTTAATACTAACGAACGTTGCAATATCTTTTTTAATTCTGCTCCTTCAGGAACTGATTTATTTGCTGATGGGAACTGTCCTATTATAAATGTCATTGTTGATACCTTTACAGTTTTAGAACCAAATGACTATTTTGCATATCCAGTTGATAACTTCACATTTGATATTCTTAATGAAAAATTAGAACCGGTGAATGAAGATTTGTATGTGAGTCCCACAGGTTCTAATGATAACAGTGGCTTAACCCCAGAGGACCCACTTCTAACAATTTTTTATGCCTTATTAAAAATTGTAGCTTCCAGCGGAGATCCCCATACCATTTATTTAACGAATGGAACATATTCTCCTTCTCAAACTGGTGAAATTTATCCATTAATTTGTAAAAATTATGTTTTTCTTCAAGGAGAAGATCAGGATTCTACAATTTTAGATGGCGAGGGATTAAGTCGTATTTTACACTGTCCTTATGAATTTAGTTCTATAGAAATAGAAAATATGACTATTAAGAATGGCAATGCCAGAAATGGTGGTGGAATTTATTGTGATTCTTACAGTAGTCCGAGTTTTATTAATATTATTCTCTCTGAAAATACTGCGTCTAATCGTGGTGGTGGAATTTATTGTAACGAGTCGGGGGGAGCTGTAAGCTTAACAAATGTTACTATTTGTGGAAATACAGCGTATAAAGGTGGTGGAATTTCTAATGGTTTTGGTTATCCTTCCAGTATAGGTTTATCCAATGTTACAATAAAAGAAAATAATGCAACTTACGGCGGGGGAATTTACTGGGAAGGAGAGGACTTGAATTTTGATCAAGAAAACCGCTGTAATATTTTCTTGAATTCTGCTAATGTAGGAAGTGATTTATATGCCCTTTATGCATACTATGGAATAGAAGTTATTGTTGACACCTTTACTGTGTTACACCCTAATGATTACTATGCTTTTCCTGTTAATGAATTTACTTTTGATATTCTTCATTTTAAGATCGAGCAGATTAATCAAGATTTGTATGTCAGTCCTACTGGCTCGGATGATAACAGCGGTTTATCTCCTGATGAACCTCTTTTGACAATTACCCACGCATTAAAAATAATTTATACTGGTGAGGCAAATCCGCATACCATACACTTGGCTAGTGGAATATACTCACCCTCACAGACAGGAGAAACCTTCCCACTCTATTGCCAGAGCTATCTTTCCTTTCAAGGAGAGGATGAGAATACTACTATTCTGGATGGTGAAGGATTAAGTAATATTTTATACTGTCATTATGACAATAATTTTTCCATTGAAGATATGACTATTCAGAATGGGAATGCTACTTCTTATCCGAATCTTGGTGGTGGAATTTACTGTAAAAATTCCGCGCCAAATTTGGTAAATGTTAAGCTTTGTCAAAATACAGCCTTTCGTGGTGGTGGGCTTTACTTCCTTCATTCAAACCCGACTTTAATTAAAGTTACTGTAAGTGGAAATAATGCAAATTATGATGGTGGTGGAATTTATTGTGATAATTCCAACGCAATGTTAACTAATGTTACAATCAGTGAAAATACTGCAGGTGATGATGGTGGTGGAATTTCCTCCTCATGGGGTTCTAGTCCAGGTTTATTGAATTGTATTCTCTGGAATGATTTTCCTCAAGAAATTTATTTAGGTTATCAAAGCTCCATCACAGTATCTTATTCAAATATTCAGAGTGGTTGGACTGGTATAGGCAACATAGACGCAGACCCATTATTTGCAGACCCACAAAGTGGTGATTTTCATCTAACCTGGGCTAATTTCCCAATCCCGGATTCTACAATGTCTCCCTGTATAGACACAGGTGATCCA
>JAGLWO010000059.1 GCA_023133395.1 Candidatus Cloacimonadota bacterium
TTGAAAATTGGAAATTCTGAATTGAAACTTGGGCAAGTAGTCTGGAACGGAACAGATGATTCAGGAAAAATGGTTAGTTCCGGTATCTACTTCTGCCGTTTGAAAGTGAATGAAAAAAGCAAAGTTGTGAAAAAGATGGTGTTGGTGAAATAATTACGATTACCTTGCGGATGGTTGAAAAATTTGCCTATGTCAGATAAACTTCCGCAATGGTAATTCGCTCATAATCAACCATTGCGAAGGTCAAGACCATTCGCAAGGTTTCAGATGGAGAAAAAATGAAACTCTGTAAAATGTTATTTATACTTATGTTGTTCACGCCGCTTTTTTCACAATTCAACCAGCCGGTACAGGTGAATGAAAACATAGGTGCAGTTTATTACCGCGGCAATTGTGCCTGCAAAGTAATTGGAGATGAGGTTTTCATGACGTTTGTGGATGCCGATTCGAATGATGTTTATTTTGCTCATTCATCAAATGGAGAGGATTTTACCTATACACTGGTTGATGAAGATATTTCTCATTATTTTGATCTGAGAAATAATACACAACCCTGCCTGGAAGTGCTACCCACCGGTGAAATAGTGATCTTCTACCTGAAAGAAAATTATACAGCCACTTTTTATAAAGCTGTTTCCAATGATGGAGGACAGACGTTTGTCTGTGACAGCCTGTTAAACGATATATCGGGTTTCTCTTCTAAAACGGAGGATGATAAAATATATCTCTGCTATCAGCAGGGATCATCTGTAGCTCTATCTAATTTTCAGTATTTTACAGATATTGAAAAATCTGAAAATGCAGATGGTGGAACTGCCGCTGGTATGGTAAAATTCTGGGGACCGGACGTACTATATGGACCGGTTCATTCCAATGATGATATCTGGATAGCTCAGGTTGGTGGTGGGAGTAATAACGGCTGGCCCACTTTCTACGGTTTTATTTCAACTGCAGGAATATTCAGGAATTGGAATCAAGGTGGAGTTCCACTTTCACCAGCACTAATGGAACAAATATTTCTGGGTGGCTGGGCTGAAGAAATACCTCCCTATAGTTTTGATCCTTCAGCAGACCTGATAATGCAAAATGGAATTCCGCTTGGAGATCCTGAAACGGATATTGTTTATGTTAAGTTGTGCGGTAGTAATTTTATTTCCATGTACGGTGATATTGTAGAAACCGGGGTTGAAGAATTCGATGTTTATAGTTGGTTTCCGCATGATGAGGTAACTGCCAATGCATTGATAAATAACGGTGGAAACTGGTTTGAAGATGCTGATCTTATCTGGACAAATTATATTACAATGTATGACACGATCTGGACTGTCGGACTTTCTTTTCCTGTTAATAATCAATCCTTCTGGGTGGATTGTGAACTATGGATAGAAGGAGAAATTGATGGTGCAACAACTTTTGGTTGTGCCGATACAGTTTACATTGTAGGAGATATTACTTATTCAAATACTAATCCCGGTGAACCACCGGATGATCCTGATAATCCCAATTTAACCGA
>JAGLWO010000590.1 GCA_023133395.1 Candidatus Cloacimonadota bacterium
ACCACCGCGGCTGTGGCGGAAAGACTTGGTCGCAAATGGATTGTTGCAGATCTTGGCAGATTTGCTATTCACACAACTCGTAAAAGAATGATAAAAGTGCAAAGAGAATTAAAAGAAGAAGGTAAAGATTTCCGTTCATTTGAAATCTTAAATCTGGGAAAATATGAACGTCGTTTCTTCCTGGATGTAAATACAAATCTTTCAGAAGAAGATCAGCAAAAACAACTCGAAATAAAGCAGGAGCAGTATATTTCATTAATTTTAGAAGGATACAAAGCAAAAAGAATTTCAGGATTCAAAACGATTCACGGTCAAAAAGGTGAAAGATTAGTTTATGTAGGTCCAATAGACTTTCCGGTAACAAAATCCTTGATTCAGGAAATTCTAAATGAATGTATTGAAAAAACTATTACAAAAGTTGATGTTCTTGGTTTTGAATTTGAAATGGGATTAAAACCATACATCAAACAGGAATTAGCAGAATATGGAGTGAATCTTGTTTTAAAGAATATTCCCCGGGAAGTTTTTGATAAACGAGCAGTTGAAAAGGGTCAGGTTAAATTTTATGATGTGGCTTATCTGGAAGTTAAACCAGTGATAAAGAATAAAACTGTAACAGTAGAACTTAAAGATTTTGTAACCAAATATACTCAAGATGATTTATTGGAAATCGAGCAGAGTCTGAAAAGAGGAAGTAATAAAGTTGTAATTGAAAATGGTCAGATAATTAAAATCACTAAAAACAAAGATGGAATTGTTAATCGTGAAATCCTTACTAAAAACTGGTTTAACTGGATAGATTACTGGGCTGTAGATTTTGATTTCGAAAGCAAGAAAGAACTTATCAAAATCAAAGAAGATAAAAAATGGACCGGTAACTACATCTTTGAGAACGAATGGCAGTCATTCCGCTCTAAACAAAACAACAACCTCGAATTCACTTCTGCAGAATACACCTATCAGGAATCCGGAAAATACAAAATCGCTGTTCGTGTTGTTGATATTTTGGGTAATGATACTTTGCAGATAGTGGAAGTTAAAATATAAAGGTTAATTATTATGACTAATAATACACAAAAAACATCTCTTAATACTTCAATAATACCGCATTTAATTCGTACACCTCTTCAAGCTTTAGTTGCATTTTTTATTTTATTATGTTTTTGTTTTGGTCTTTCTCTTTATTTTTCTGATGATGTTTATATTCATTATATTTTTGTTATTTTTATTTTGCTATATATACTAT
>JAGLWO010000591.1 GCA_023133395.1 Candidatus Cloacimonadota bacterium
GTTTGAACAATTACATTGTCATTTAATCCCACAACTGGCCAACCGATTGCATTAGGACCACCATAAGCACCCATATCATTTATAATAGTTCCCATTGCAGGATATAAAGCATAACTAGGATTACTTGGATCTTCCGGGTCATAAAAAATTGGGTCAGGATTGCCAGCATCTATACAGGGGGAATCTTCCAGAAGCGAATAAGGATGTTCTCCTGCTCCAACAAATAATGGGTCTTCGTCTATATTTCCTTCCAGCCAGTAAACTGTACTATTATTTGTTACAATTCCAGCTTCCCCTCCTTGAATATCAGAATATGAAATTGTGACGGAATTTGGTGAAAAGTCTTCCCCAAAATAAATCTCTTCAGGAGAATCATTCCATAGAATACAATTTACTAAACTTGGATTAGAATCAAAACAGTATATCCCGCCACCAAAATCAGCAGAATTGCTTGATAATGTAACATTTATTAAATTCGGATTTGATGCCCAACTATAAATCCCACCACCTAAATCAGCAGAATTATCTGCTATTATAACATTTACTAAATTTGGAAGGCATGGTAATTCAAAGTAAATCCCACCACCTTTATCACCTGCAGAATTACCTATTATTGAGACATTTTCTAAACTTGGACTACAAGTAAAAAAATCAATTCCTCCACCGCCAATTACAGCAGAATTACCAGTTATTGTGACATTCTCTAAAGTAGAATTGGAATTACAAAGTAAAATCCCACCACCATAAGAAGCAGAATTACAAGTTATTTTGACATTTACTAAACTTGGACTGGATCCATTACCTCTAATCCCACCACCATCATAAATAGTACTATTATTAGAGATTATTAAATTTATAAGTTTAGGATTAGTGTTATTTAAATAAATCCCCCCACCACCATAATTAGCAATTGCATACCCATTTGTAATTGTAAATCCAGTTAAAACTGCAGTAGAATCTTCTCCGCTATTGAATATAACAACACTCCCATTCTGGTTTCCATCAATAACTGTTTGAGAAATATAAGTTGTATTTTGTGTTGTTAAAAATAATGAAGCAACAGTAATGTTTTTCCCATTGTAATCGATATTTTCAAAGTAAGTATCTGGTTGTACAAGAACGGTATCACTATCAACTGCTACGTTGATCCCTTCCTGTATTGTTGGCTGGTCACCTGGAACATTTATAATAGTTGCAGACAAAAGGATTGATAAAATAAAAAAGACAAGAACAAAAAATAAGGTTCTCATAATAACCTCCTTTTTTGAATAGTTAAAAAATCAACGATTTAAGAATTACAAATCAAATACAATTTTCCATAAGATGAGTATCAGCATTCAATTTCAATGTTTTCAAGATGAATATAAATTACGGTAAGAAGCACTTCTCTTAAATCTACTTTAGAAAGGGAATTAAATGTTTTTTTGTCAAGCCAAATACAAATTGCTTGCAAAATATTAGTTGTTTTTTTTATATCGCTGTGGTGTGATGTAAGGTGGTTGTGTTGGGTTGTTGAGATGCGGTAAACTCACCCCCAGCCCCTCTCTTTACGCAAAGAGAGGGGAGAAAAGAATTCCCAGTGATGAAGAGATGAAAGTCCCCTCTTTAGTAAAGAGGGGATTCAGGGGAGTTTGAAAAAAATCTTTAGAGGATTATAATGCGACTGTTCGAGAAAAAGATAAAGAAGCAACAACTGATGCGGAACACAGTTATAACACTGAAATTCCTGCTCATCGTTATATTACTTGTAGTTCTTGTTTTTGATGTTTTCTTTTTCATTTTTATATTCACGGAAGGTCATAGAAGTGAGTTGTTCTTTTTCGCTATCAGTTTGAAAATTTTTCTTGTTCTAATTTTATTGTATCTGGTTCTGCAGGTAAAGAGATCTCTTCTAAATAAATTCGAAGCAGCAAAATCCATTGATGAGTTTAACGAGGATAAAAATGACACATTCCAGAATGCTATTGAACTTTTAAGCGAAAAAGCAGATGAGATTATCCTTGAACGTATCTTTAAAAAAGCAGATAAAAAAGCAGAAAAACAGGTAATCAAAGCAGACTTCTCTGGTATAAGACAATTTTTAATTCCGTTTATATTAATTCTTTTAAGTACTTTAATTATATTTGGTACAAATATCCGGAAATTTAGGGAAACATACAATTTTTTCTCAATGCTCAAATTGCCGGAAGTCCAGCATAAAGAATTTATTGAAATCACTCCAGGAGATCTCTCCATTATTCGAAATAGTAAAGTTACAATTGAAGTAATCAATCCTGAACCTGAGGTTGAACACAGATTTTTCTACAAGATACATGAGAACTGGCGGGAAGAGCTTCTTCCGAATCACAGGAAAGTTTTCAATAATCTCGATTTTTCGTTTTCCTATTTTGTCCAAACTCCTTTTGCTGTTTCGGATACATTCAAGATAGAGGTTTTTGAGCTACCGATAATTAAAAATATCACTCTCAGGTATGATTTTCCGAAATATACCAGGTTGAAACCAGAAACAGAGATAGAAAGCAGTGGTAATATTAAAGCTGTTAAAGGTACATATGTTAGTCTTAATATAGAAGCAAATAATCCAATAGAAGAAGCATATATTTTCTTTTCTGATGGTAACTTAAAAGAAATGGAACGTATAGGCAGAAATAGTTTCAGAACTTATTTTAAATTAGATAAAAGTGGTAGTTACCATTTTGGCTTGTTAGATTTTTTAGGAAACAAGTCACAGAAAATATCGAAATCGATAACTGTTATTCCTGATAGAAAACCGGAGATTAAAATTATATCACCAGGGAAGGATACACTTATCACTCAGAATATGCTGTTACCACTTAAAATATTTGCATCCGATGATTTTGGTATTTCCGATTTGAAACTGTTTTATTCCATAAACCTGGAAGAAGAAACCTTAATTGAAATTCAAAAGAGTTTTAGAGGTAATACTGTAACTTTCGATTATGTTTTTGATCTGACCGAGATGTTCTTGATTCCAGGAGATAAAATTACCTATTGGGTTGAGATATCTGATAACTCTCCCCAGAAGCAAAAAGCTCGATCACGGAAGTATATAGCCAGGTTTCCTTCAATTGAAGAGATATACCAGGAAATTGAAAGAGAGGAAAAAGCAAAATCTGACATACTCACAAAAGCATTGGAAAGATCTTTTGAACTTCAGAAAGAATTCGAAAAAAAACGACGTGAATTGATGAAAAAAGAGGAACTGGACTGGGAAGACAGGAAAGAATTGGAAAAATTCCTGCAAAAACAGGAAAACCTGAATGAAGATATTGATAAAGTAGCTGAGGATTTCCAGAGCCTTATAGAAAAATTCGAAGATAACAGAGCTCTCTCAAAAGAAACTCTGGAAAAAATGCAAAGAATCCAGGAACTGATGGAAGAAATTTCCAATGAACAACTTCAGGAAGCTCTGGAAAAGTTGCGTGAGAATCTTGAGAATCTCGATCCTGATGTGCTGAGAAAAGCGATGGAAAATTTTAAATTTTCCATGGAAGATTTCGCTGAGAAATTGGAACAGACCATCAAACTTCTTGAGGATATCAAAAAAGAACAATCCATCCAGAAAGCTCTGGAAATCGCTGAAGAAATGGAAGAAATGCAATCGAAGTTGAATGAAAAAACTGAAGAAAGAAGCAAAGAGAAAGGAGAGCAAGATGCTTCTGATCTGGCTGAACAGCAGCAGAATATTTCCGATAAACTGGAAACTCTGGAAGATCAGCTTGAAAAAGCACAAGAACTTATGGACCAGGACAAAGATAAGGAAATTCTCGATAAAATGAATCAACTTGGAGAGCAGATGGAACAGGACAGTCTGGCTTCCGATTTGCAAGAAAGTGCTGAGAATCTTCAAAACAACCAGATGGAACAAGCCCAGCAATGTCAGCAGCAAGCTCTGAGCAAAATGAAGAAAATGACCCAAAAATTACAGAATATGCAGCAGATGATGTCATCATGCTCAATGATGGAGATCGGGGATATAATTGAAAAGACTATTCGCAGACTGCTTATCTTTTCTCAGATGCATGAAGAATCTTCCTACAAATATGATAAAGATCCATTTCTCATTTTACCGGATCAGATAGCAATATTCGAGGGAATTAATTTAACTTTAAAAGAACTTTATAATACTCCCATGATAATTCTGGTGATAGGACCGAAGTTCCTTTATGATGCGAATTTTACCTCTTCCAACTATCGAGAACTTTTCCAACATATAAACGAAGCAAAAACAACGAAGGTAAACACTTATTTGAAGGATATTCAAAAAGGAATAAACATAATGATTTTCGATTTAATGCAGGCTGCCAGTAATATGCAACAGGGTGGAGGATGTGCAGGAATGCAGAGTTTGATGCAGGCACTCCAGCAAATGAGTCAGCAGCAACTAGCTTTAAATATGATGACACAACAACTTATGTTACAGCTATCAGAAGATGGGCAAATGAGCCAACAAATGCGCTCGCAGGCACAAAGACTGGCAAGTGACGAACAGAGACTTGCAGAGAATTTGAAAAGAGTGTTACAAACTAATCGTGACGCTCAGAATCAGACTTCAGCAATAAATCAGATAATTGAAGATCTGGAAGCAATTTCTCATGACCTGAAAAGGGGAAGACTGGATAATGCTCTGATTGAAAAGCAGGAGAGGATTCTATCCCGACTTCTTGATGCCCAGAAATCTATCCATAAAAGAGAATTCAGTAAAAAGCGAAAATCAGAGATTAGTGAAATCGAAGACTGGGATCTTCCTGAAGAAATAAAATTAAAATTTGACAAAATGAGGAGAAAAGCACTTCTTAACGATGATTATAAAGATTATCCAAAAGAATATCAAGAGTTGATAAGAGAGTACTTGAGGTTGTTGAATGAAAAGGCAAACTCCCCTTGATAAGGGGATAGAGGGGTTCATGCCAGAAAACAAAAAAGTTTTTCTTCCTTTTAGAAAAGATTTAAAGGAAAAAGGAAGAAATAACAGAA
>JAGLWO010000592.1 GCA_023133395.1 Candidatus Cloacimonadota bacterium
CGGATTCTTTCGCGATAATCAACCAGGTGTGGCGATGTGTTTAATCCGGTTTTAATTCTATATTCCAAAGATAGAGCTTCACATATTGCTGCTGTTGAGCCTTTACCATTCGTTCCTGCAATATGAATTCCTTTTAGCTTCTTATTTGGATTTCCCATGCTGTTCAAAATTTTAAGCATTCTGTCCAAACCGAGTTTAACATTTCCCGAATGACGTTGATAAATATAATCCAAAAATTCTTGATATTTCATATTTTTAATATAAAAAAACCTTCAAGGTCTCAAAAAAACCTTGAAGGTTTTAATTTTTCTCATTTTTATTCTAAAATGCTTTCCGGTAACTTATGGTCATGGAATTTTTCTACATGAGGACAGGTTACAATGATTTCTCCTGATTCAAAGTCACCATGCATGTAATATTTATCTCCCACGCCATTTTCAGGGCATTCAAAAGTCTTTTTAATATAATTCATTCTCATAAGGTCACGAGCAGAACCAGTAAAATCTTCTTGCCTTTCTTCCATATATCTCTGAATTCCATCGTATATAATTTTCATATTACGAATACATTCTTCAGCTTTTTGCTTTTTATTAATATTATATTTTTGGGGTAGAATAAGAATAAATAATAAAACAACAAATGCAACTATACTTATGATTTTATACACATTGACCTTTTTCATTCTGTCTCCTCTTATTTTTTTTTAAAAGACTTTAATTGAAGTTTTTTCGTCAAGTTTTTTGTTTAGAGTTTGAATTTATTATTTATACTTGACCTAAAAATTGGGTTTGTTCTTAATTGAAAAAAAATCTGGAGGAAATTATGTCAAAAAAAGTGCTTATAGCAACAGTTAAACCCTTTGCCAGCAAAGCTGTTGAGGATATTAAGAAGATCTGTAAAGATATTGGTTATGATTTTATCCTTTTAGAAAAATATGCTGAGCAGAGTGATCTGGTTAATGCTGTTGAAAACATTGATGCATTGATTGTGCGAAGTGATAAGGTGACAAGAGAAGTTATTACTAATGCTAAAAATCTGAAAATTGTAGTTCGTGCTGGTGCTGGCTATGATAATATTGACTTCGAAGTAGCTTCTGAGAAAGATATTGTTGTTATGAATACACCTGGTCAGAATTCAAATGCTGTAGCAGAACTGGCTTTTGGAATGATGGTCTTTATGGCACGTGGACAGTTCAATGGTAAACCGGGAACTGAGCTAAAAGGTAAAAGACTTGGAATTCATGCCTATGGTAATGTAGGGAAAAATGTAGCTCGAATCGCTAAGGGTTTCGGAATGGAAGTGGTTGCCTACGATCCTTATGTGGATAAGGAAGATATTGAAGCTGATAATGTAATTCCAATTAATACTGTCGAAGAACTTTATAATACTTGTGATTACGTTTCAATCAATCTTCCATTAATACCGGAAACAAAGGGGATTGTTAATGATAAGCTGTTAAGTATAATGAAAAGAGGAGCTACTATAATTAATACAGCAAGAAAGGAAATTATTTGTGAAGATAGTCTTATTAAAGTGTTTTCAGTAAGAGAGGATTTGGAATATGCTTCTGATATTGCACCGGGTAAAAAAGATGAAATAATTGAAAAATTTGGAAACCGTATTTATTTTACCCCGAAGAAAATGGGAGCTCAGACTCTGGAAGCTAATATAAATGCCGGAATTGCTGCTATCAACCAGATAATAAATTATTTTGAAAATGGAGAAACTACTTTTCAGGTTAATAAATAAAAGATATAATATTTAATATTTCATTAATGATTTTATGACATAAACTAAAAAAAATGTAATTTTTATATGACATAAATAATAAATAAATAGCATATGACAGTTATGCCTTACTTTGTGACAATTTTGACACACTTTTTTAAATCCATTGTTATTTAACTTAATATATTTAAATTAGTTATAAGAATTATTTTTAATAATAAATCATCTCATTAAGCAAGTTTTAAATGCATTTTAAAGTATACATTATATTTTTTCCCAAGTTTGGTGTGCTACTTGCTTATTAATTATAAAATATAGTTTTAATATTAGGAGGAAAAATGAAGAATTTAAGTAAGACTTTCATTTTATCGGTAATTATACTTTTGTGTGTATTCGAACTTTTTGCTTTTGAAAAAATTGATAACAAATATCTTATTCGTACTTTTATTGATGAAAATGGAAATGAAATTGATGAGATTATAGTGCCCGGTCGACCACCGGAATTTCATCGGGAGCCAGCAATAGAACTACCTGATCCAGCTTCCAGTCGTGCAATTAATATTTTATCTAATGTGCCTGCATTTGACTGGAGTTATGGCTGTTCTGCAACTTCTGCAGCAATAATGGCAGGACATTATGATAATATGGGATATCCAAATATGTATGCAGGTCCAACCAATGGTGGTATATGTCCAATGAGTAATAGCTCTTGGGGAGTAGGAGAATGCCCTTTAAGCGCAACTCACCAGGGATTTGATGGGCTCGCAACCTTGGGGCACGTGGATGATTACTGGTTTTCGTATGGCTCTACAGCTGATCCATATTTTGGTAACTGGCCAGAACATGGTTATGCAGATTGTACTGCGGATTATATGGGAACTAACCAGTACCATAACTGGCTAAATACGGATGGCTCAACAACATTTTACTTTAATACGGGTGGTGCTCCACTTTATGATTATACTGCCTGTGAACCAACACAGAAAGATGGGTGTCATGGTTTAAGAGAATTTATTGAATCACGTGGATATAATATTGTATTTAGTGGTGGAAATTATCAAAATTATTCTCAATACATAAATCCTTATCATTCAAGCGGATTTACTTACAATCAATTCAAAGCGGAGATAGATGCTGGATATCCTGTTTTAATTCAGGTTGAGGGGCACACAATGCTCGGTTTTGGTTATGATGACAGTAGTAACCTGGTTTATATTCACGATACATGGGATCACCTTGATCACACAATGACCTGGGGTGGTTACTACAGCGGGATGCTTCATTATGGTGTAGGAGTCTTTGTTTTAGAATCACTTTCCGATCCCGATATTGCTGTGAATCCAATGTCTTTCTCCTCGACCCTGGAGTTGGGACAAACAAATACACATTTTATGGATATTACAAATGTTGGTGATCCTGGGTCTATATTAACATACTCCCTATCACATGGTTATACAGACGGTATGGATAATATCACGGGTTCTTATGTAATTTGTTCACACAGCAGTTTCACCGCAGGTGAAACAGTAACCTGGACATTTACAGTCTATAATGCAAGTACAGATGTAGAATGGTTAACTGATGTTTATATTGATTTTCCGCCTGATGTTACTGTAAATTCAGGTACAAACTTCGTTGGCGGTACAGGTGGAGACCTTGTTTATGATGGCACAACCGGTAATGGAGCTTATCTTCACTGGTATGATAACAATGGGGGATGGGGGAATATTTACGGAGGAGAATTTGCCTCTGCAGATGTAAGCGTTTCTATTCATTCCGGTTTCGTTGGAGATATCACTCTTGATTATCAAATAAATGGAGATGTATATGGAAGTCCTCCTCATGTTGTTAATGGATCGATAAATCTATCCCAGCAAATTACTGAAAACTGGCTTAGTTATGTTCCTACATCTGGTTCTTGTAACTACAACGAAACAGACACGATCAATATTACTTTTGATGCAACTGGCTTAATTGCTGGAACATTTACAGCTAACATTTTTATTACCCATAATGCAGGAAGTCCTATATTAATACCCTGTGCTCTAACTGTTATAAATCCTCCGGATATCGATGTTATCCCGACTTTTTTAATAGAGAATCTGAATACTGGGGATACTTCAACGCAAGTATTAACTATAAATAACGAAGGTGGAGAAGTTTTAATAGCTTCATTACATATCGAAGAAACCGACTCAAGATTATTCAACCCACGAATTAACGTCAGCGCAAATACTTTTAATCCAGGTAATCGACATATAGAATCAAATTCAGAACATTTCAATGAGATCATGCCGGATGGAGATACAAAGGCATTCGAAAATCTATTATCGCAAATTTCAGATAGAACCCTGATTTTTAGTGATCATATGGAATCCGGAATCAATGGTTGGACTACTCAATTGTACGGTGGAAGTACAGATGACCTGTGGCATCAAACCAATATTAATTACAACAGTGCTTATACAAGTTGGTGGTGTGGTATTGAAGGACAAAATAATTACGATACAGGAAATAGAATCAATACAGCTGTTATCTCTCCTTTAATTGATCTTACTGGTGTCACTGATCCTGTAACTCTTGCCTTTTATGAAAATTATGAAACTGAAACAAGTTATGATTATTGTATGGTAGATGTGACAACTGATGGAGGAGCTAATTGGACACATTTGAGAGGATTTGCAGGCTCTGGTGGTTCTGGAACTGCTCCTTCTGGAAGTAGTGGAGGTTGGATTTTATCAATATTGGATCTTACGCCTTATATTGGGAATTCAATAAATATACGATTTTATTTTGATACCTGTGATGGCATAGCTCAAAATTACCCGGGTTGGTTCTTTGATGATGTATTGGTTACTACTGATAATCCAAGTGTTCCTTGGTTGTCTGTTAATCCTAATAATGTGACAATAGCAGCTTTTAATTTTGCTGAGATTCAGGTTGGTTTTGACGCAGGCATGTTAACTCGTGGCACATATACTGCTGATATTGTCATAGATAGTAATGATCCCGACGACCCTCAAGTTATAGTTCCTGTTACTTTAACTGTGAACAATAATGCTCCAACAATTAATCTTCCGGATGACTTCACTTATGCAGAAGATGGAACTTTAGTAGTTGATTTTGATCCATATATAGACGACATTGATGGAGATCCGCTAACCTTGAGTGTTGCTGGTAATACTAATGTTACAGTGGATATAATTGGAAGCATTGTCACATTTGGTGCTGTTCAGGATTGGTTTGGAACAGAAATACTAATGTTTGTTGTGAATGACGGACAGACTGATGCTACAGCAGCAGATGTTGTAGATGTAATAGTAACTCCAGTGAATGATCCACCTATCTTGAATATCACAGGAACTCTTGAAGCTGATGAAGATCTGCCTTCTCAAACTTATGACTTCAGCGGATATTGTTCACAGACCTGGGGAGAAACTGATGTTCTTACACTTTCTGCAACAGGTTCAAACCATATCGATGTAACAGTGACTGACTTTGATGTGGTCTTTGAATCCAATACTTTAAACTGGAATGGTACTGAAAATGTTACTTTCTACCTGGATGATGATGTAGCTGATGGAGGTCGTTATATTGTTTCTCAGGTTATTTCGGTTACAATCAATCCTGTGAATGATCCACCAACAATTGCACTTCCAGCAAGTTTTACTTTTACAGAAGATGGAACTTTGGTTGAGGATTTTACACCATATATAAATGATGTTGATGGAGACCCTTTAACGTTAAGCGTTTTAGGTAATACTAATGTAACTGTGGATATAGTTGTGTATACTGTAACCTTTGGCGCTGTTCAGGATTGGTTTGGTTCGGAAACCTTAACTTTTACAGTTGATGATGGACAGATGGATGCTACTGCTTCTGATGATGTAGATGTAATTGTGACTCCTGTAAATGACCCACCAATTCTTAATATTACAGGTACTTTTGAAGCTGATGAAGACCTGCCATCGCAAACATATAACTTTATAGGATATTGTTCACAGACTTGGGGAGAAACTGATGTTCTCACACTTTCTGCAACAGGTTCAGCTCATATCGATGTAACAGTGACTGACTTTGATGTGGTCTTTGAATCCAATACTTTAAACTGGAATGGTACTGAAAATGTTACTTTCTATCTTGATGACAATGTAGCTGATGGA
>JAGLWO010000593.1 GCA_023133395.1 Candidatus Cloacimonadota bacterium
ATAGCCAGTAATATAAAAGCTATAAGGAATTTTGGTTCAGCTTTGATTTCAAATAAATTTAACCCTAATCCAATACTCACAAAAAAAACATCAACAAAAAAGGACTTACCAATATTAGTTATACCAGTTTGAACTGCATGTTTATGGTGTGTTTGACCGAGGAATAGTCCCGCAAAATATGCACCTGTGATAGCAGCTAATCCACTAAATTCTGCAAACCATGAATATAAAAGAACAACAACAATTGCCAGAGAAACTACTACATTATCTAATAAAAACTTTTTTAAATTTAAAAAGAACGGTTTTAAGATAAAAATTCCAAAAATAAATGCTATAATAAAGAATACTATTATTTTCACAATCGAAATTGTAAAAGTTGTCCCAACTCCACCAGCGGTGGCAGTAAGTCCAAAAATAAATGTTAGGAGTAATATTCCGACAATATCATCGATAATTGCAGCATTAACGATACATCTTCCTTCTAGACCTTTCAATTTTCCCAGATCGATAAGTGTCATCACACTTACACTCACACTTGTAGCAGTAAATATCACACCGACAATAAGAGCCTGAGTGATATTCTTTGTGACAAAATAGGAAAGTAAAAATCCAAAAATATAAGGTAAAATAATTCCACCAATTGCAGGTAGAGCTGCTTGTTTTGAATCTTTCTTAATTTGTTTGATATTAGTTTCTAATCCTGCTTCAAATAAAAGGAACAAAACGCCAATTTTAGCTACCCAAATTATTATTTTATCAGGTTCAATAAGATGAAGGAACGTAGGACCTAGAATTATTCCCAGAAGTAACATTCCAATAACCGGTGGTTGTTTTAGTTTCTTTGATACAGCACCTAAGATTTTTGAGAAGAAGATTATAATTGCAAGATATAAAAAAATTTTACTTTCCATTACCTGTTCTCATTATCCGTAGTTGATGAATATGCTGGTCATAGGTTCTTGTAAATTCATGTCTGCCCGTTCCTGTAGCAAAGAAAAAGAAATAGTCAGTTTCAGCTGGATTCAATACAGCTTCTATCGAACTTACAGGAGGATTACATATAGGAGTTGGAGGTAGACCATAGTTTTTATAAGTATTATAAGGGGAATTAACATTCAGGTCTCTGTAATAAATCTTTTTTCTTGTTTTTCCTGATTTCTCAAGAGCATATGCAATTGTAGGGTCTGCCTGAAGTTTGTAGTTATAATTCAGTCTATTAACGTAAACACTGGCAATAGTGGGTTTTTCATCTTCAACTCTGGCTTCACGTTCTACAATCGAAGCCAGGATAATTATATCATAAAAATCCAATTTTTCACTTGGAACAAAATCAAGATGAGATGTCTGATTAAAAAATTCTCTAACTAAATGGGAAATAATATATTTTTCGCTTACCTCTTCTGGGAAATGATATGTTTCAGGATATAAAAATCCTTCCAAAGTTTTTATAGAGAAGCCTGTTAATTTCTTTGCAAAAACTGAATCATTACAAACTTCGATGAACTTAAGATAATCACCAAATCCTTTTCTTGCGAATAACTTACTTGTTCTCTTGATAGTTAAGCCTTCAGGTATAGTGACTTTCTTAAGTTCTACCCGACCAGCTTCTATTCTACTGATAACATCTTTCATGGAAAGTTTTCCCAAAAAAAGGTATTTACCAAAACTTAAAGTTCCCTCTGAGTCAGTAAGCTTAACATACAGATAAAACGATTTAATACTTCTGATAATATCTTTGTCATATAACTTCCGGGCTATGGAAAGTGCTGTTTCTCCTTTTTTAATTTCTATTAAGACCTCATTCACTTTTTTAGGTAAAAAAATCAAAGAAATTGTGTATATACTTACAAAAATAATAATAACTGCTGAAGTTAACAGAATTTTCTTATATAATTTCATTTATTGCTATCTAAATAGTTTTTTAGAATAATCGAAGCTGCAACTTTATCTATAACATCTTTGCTTTCTTTAATTCCATAATCCATCTTTTTTAAGATTTCATTCGCTTCAACTGTTGTATATCTTTCATCCCATAATATAATCGGAATATTTATTTTCTTTTTTAATATTTCAGCAAATTTTCTCACTTCTCTCGTCTTAAATGTATCCTCACCATCAAGGTTCAAAGGTAGTCCTAACACTATTTTCCCGACATTTTTTGAATTAACGATTTCTCTAATTTTCTCAAAAAGTGATTCATCATTTGGGATTACTTTATATGGTTGTGAAATTATTTGGAGTGGATCGCTGAGTGCTAAACCAACCCGCACATCTCCAAAATCAATTCCTATTATTCTTGTTATAAACACCTCAAATAATTATAATAATGTAAACAAAGTATACAGATCGTACTAAACAAACTAAATTATATCGAGAATGTATTGGAATTCTCTTCCTTTTCTTCCTCTTTCTCTTCCTTTTCCCTTAATTTAGATATCAGTTTATTGTTCGCTTCGATATCTTTTTCTATTTTTTT
>JAGLWO010000594.1 GCA_023133395.1 Candidatus Cloacimonadota bacterium
CAATAATCACAGGTTCAGCCTTGAAAGCACTTGCAGAAGAGGACACTGAGCTTGGTGTACAATCACTTCAAAAGCTGCTGGATGCAGTGGATGAATATATCCCACTTCCAGAGCGAGACAAAGCCAAACCGTTCCTGCTACCTGTTGAGGATGTATTTTCTATTTCAGGAAGAGGAACAGTTGCCACCGGTCGTATCGAGCGTGGTGTTATCAAAGTTGGTGAGAAGGTAGAAAGAGTAGGCATCAAGGAGACAGTTGAGACTACCTGTACTGGAGTAGAGATGTTCCGCAAGATACTGGATCAGGGAGAAGCAGGAGACAATGTAGGAATTCTTCTTCGCGGCATGGCAAAGGAGGAAGTGGAAAGAGGAATGGTACTAGCCAAGCCGAAATCTATCACACCTCACACCAAATTCAGTGGAGAGACCTATATTCTAACAAAGGATGAAGGCGGACGCCACAAGCCGTTCTTCACAGGTTACAGACCTCAGTTCTATTTCCGTACAACCGATGTTACAGGCACCATATCACTTCCGGAAGGGGTAGAGATGGTCATGCCTGGAGATAATGTAACGATCAAAGCCGAGCTCATCACCCCGATCGCTATGGAGAAAGGACTTCGTTATGCTATCCGTGAAGGTGGTAGAACTATCGGTGCCGGCGTTGTTAGCAATATTACTGAATAATTTCCGGAGGAAATAGTGGCAAAAAATAATGTAGAGAATAGAATCAGGATAAAACTTAAAGCATATGATTTTCGCTTGTTAGATAAATCTGTTGCAGAAATAGTAAAAAACACAAAAAACACTGGTGCCAGAATTGTTGGTCCTATTCCCTTACCTACTGAAAGAACTCTTTATACAGTTATTAAATCTCCACATGTTTTTAAAAAATCGCAGGAGCAATTCGAGATGCTGGTACATAAAAGATTGATAGACATTATAAATCCGACTCCACAAACAACAGGAGCATTAAAAAAGCTTAGTTTACCTGCTGGTGTTCACGTCGAGATTAAGGCTTAAAGGAGTTTGAAATGATTGGATTAATTGGAAAGAAAATTGGAATGACACAAGTTTTTGATAAGGACGGTAAATTGATTCCTGTTACTGTGATACAGGCAGGTCCATGTAGAGTCATTCATCGGAAAACCAGAGAAAAGCATGGGTATGATGCTATTCAGTTGGGTTTTGAAGAATTGGATGAGAAAAAGGTTAATAAACCTGCACTTGGTCATTTCAAAAAACATAACAGTCCTCCCTATAAATATCTGAAGGAATTCCGGTTAAAAGTATATAAGGATATCAAAGAAGGTGAAGTTTTTGATGTTAGTATGTTTAAAGAAAACGAATTACTGAAAGTGACAGGGATATCTAAGGGGAAAGGCTTTGCTGGTGTGATAAAAAGATACGGATTCCATGGATTAAATAGAACTCACGGAGTACATGAATCTTTCAGAGGTCCGGGATCTATCGGACAGTGTGCTACACCTGCCCGAGTATTCAAAGGAAAAAAACTTCCCGGGCATAAAGGTTCCTCACAGGTCTCGATGCTTAATGTTAAAGTTGTGAAGGTGAATGTAGAAAAAAATCTAGTTCTTATTAAAGGTGCAGTTCCCGGGCATAGAAATACTATAGTTCGATTGAGAAAAGAACTGTAATTGGGAGAAGATAGATGTTAAAGGTTAATAAATATTCGATTCAAGGTGATGAAATTGGAAAAATTACCCTTCCAAAATCACTTTTCGCAGTGGAAACAAAAAACCCTAAAGCTCTGTTATATGAAGTTATAAATATGTATTTAGCCAATCAACGTCAGGGTACATCTTCAGTAAAAAGTCGTTCTGAAGCACATGGCAGTGGTAGGAAGTTATTCAGGCAGAAGGGAAC
>JAGLWO010000595.1 GCA_023133395.1 Candidatus Cloacimonadota bacterium
CAATTGGGTTTAAAGTTCTGCTGGAGATATCCAGAAAATTATCTTTAATCCTGGAAAAAACAAATGAAGATGTTTTAAAGTTAACTACAGCTCTTATTTATGCTTTGAAAGGATAGATTATTTTATCAACAGCATCTTCTTAACTTTCTGGTAATTACCCACTCTTAATTTGTAGAAATAAATACCAGAACCGACTTGATTGCCATCGGAGTCTCTGCCATTCCAGATAGTAGAATGTTCTCCGGTTGGAAGTACTTCATTAACAAGTGTCTTTACCTTTTGTCCCTTGATGTTGTAAATTATAAGTGTTACTTCACTATTCTCTGGAAGTTGATAGCTTATTGTCGTGGTCGGGTTGAATGGGTTGGGATAATTTCCGAGAAGTTTTGTTTTAATTGGCAATATATTACCTTCAGCGTTGATAGGATTTATAATATAATTTGATGGACCAGATTCATAACCGCCATCGTACATAGCTGTTATATAATACACTTGCCAATTAGAAGGTGGATTAACGTCAATATAAAACAGGGAAGTAATATAATCACCAATAAGAATATAATCTCTATATACTCTATAATATGATAAATTTCTTCCACCTGCAGGAGGATCCCATATTATCATGATATTTGGAGGTTGATAATATCCTTCAGCATTTTCCGGTGGAGGTAAGTAGATAGTAGCAGTTTCAATATTGGACGGATCTGATTCACCTGCAGGATCTACGTAGATAGCAGTTACATAGTATTCATAATCTCCAGCATCGAGTCCTTCATCATCATAAGTAAGTGTATTAGGATCACCAATTTCAGCAATCACCACATTATCACGATAAACCTTGTAACCCAGAAGTATACGGCTTTCTTTGTTATTTTCGATTCTCTTTTTGCGTGGATGCGATGTCAGTACTTCAGGAATTCCATTTGAAACCATATTTCTGAAGTGATGTGTTTTAACTTTCATATTAGCTCTCTTTTTATCAGTAGGATTGGTACAAAGTATATTATCTCCATTCCCCACTACTCCCTCGATGCACCAGTTATAATCCAGACCATAAGCTACACTCATTTCCTGCCATCCTAGTAGATACATATACATCCAATCTCCTTTTTCTGGAACTGCAGGACCTGCATCTACACTACATGGACAATCACCAAACATATGAATTTCATAACCTAACCAGTATTCATTACCTTCTACTAATGGAATTGGTGCAGTTAATATATGGTTTGTCCAATCTTCAATAAGAACTGAAGTGGTGATTTCTTCATTGTAAATTTCTGTTCCAGGATTACCCACGGAACCACCTTCCCATACTTTGATACCAACATAAGTAAAATATGTTGAGCGGATATGAACATTTATTGTTGTTAGATCTGAACCATAGTAATCAGCGAGATCTGATGCATCGAATCTAGCTGCACAATACCATTCTGTTAGTCCAGCTCCAATACCATTGTTATCATAACCGCTGTGGTGTGCAAGTACACCACCTGTAGGTGGTTGAATCCACTCTAAGTGAACATCGTTATAATTAACTACAGTTGCTACCAGATTTTCTGGTGGTTGGTAAGTAGGAAGATTCTGATAGAGTTCCAGAACAGCGATATAATCCGGGGAACCAATCAGCATGATCCCAAGAGTTGTATATGCTGGATTCCAGTCCTTCATTGCGCAAATACCCCCGGGGGTAGGAGTTGTAATCGGATGATAAATACTGGCATCAAAAGTCCCAACCACAAGTCCTGTCGAAACATCTATCTGATGAATTATGCAACCATCATCAAAGGTATATACATAAATAAATGCACCTTCAGGGCTGTTATCGAATGCCAGACTCTTCAGCATGTCATATCCTGGTAATATATTGATAATAGTTCCGCTTCTATCCCAGTTCACAATTGGTTCTCCCCAATTCCCTGACCAGAAAGTATCGGTTGAATCATCATACGCTAAGGCTCGTATTGTCTGTCCGGGTACTGTTATGTTATTCGCAGGAACTGCATTCCCGGTATCTGGTTCCCAGCAGATCACATAACTATCTGTGGCAGAAGCGTACAAATATGTTCCATCAAAAGTGAGGTCGCGAGCTCCAGCTATGGGAATATTATAAGAATTTACGAAATTCCCATTGACATCAAATCTATACGCTTGGGTTTCTCCGCCCCATTTGGTTGCATGAAAATAAGTTCCATCAAATTCAACTCCATAGAAACCAATTTGTCCGGTGGGAATGGTAATATCAAAACTTAACAATAAATCCCATAGGTCATCGGTAATTTCATAATGAGGAAATAAATATAAGCTGAGCAAAAGGAAAATTAAAATGATTAATATTTTTTTCATAAAGCCCTCATTTTGCTTTATTAAATAAAAAATCTATTATGCAGGTTGTAATCCCATCTAAATCCAATTACTAAAATCAAAAATTTCTCAATTGGTGTCAATTTTTTAATATAATTTTATCGAAATTTAAAAAGTGTTCGAATATGAAACATGGATGTACGTAAGCGAACAATATACAAATGTGAATCATAATTATAAAAACAATAAAATCTTTATAAAATTTCTAAAGCTCATACTTAAAACTAAAAGAAATGTTTTTCCGAAATTTCAAAACTTCAAATATAACTTTGTGATATATTCAATAGAATCATAATCGACACTAATTCATTGCTTTATATTAAACTAGAACTATCAAACATTTCAAAATTCATTATCTTTTTGATAACAGGAAATTATATTTTCTTATCATCTTTATAAATTTTCAAATACTTTTCCTAAGCCATTTTTAGTACATCTTCCGCTTAATGATAGCGTTTATTTACAGTATCTCTAAATTGGAACAGCAAATGCTATTTACATTATGTGAAGGAGAACACGAATATGAAAAATTTATTTTTATTGATATTAGCCTTAGTAATAAGTACCAGTTTAGCTGGCTTACATTTTCA
>JAGLWO010000596.1 GCA_023133395.1 Candidatus Cloacimonadota bacterium
GGAACATCATTGTGAAATTTAATAGCTTCATCGATATCTTTGATTCTGATCAGATAAAGTATTGGTGCGAAAGTTTCTTCCTGTACAATTGGCATGTCATTTTTAGCAATAACAATGGTTGGTTCGACGTAGCATTTCCCGAGGGTATCTTTTAATACTTTTCCGCCATAAATTATCTTTCCACCCTGCTTTTTGATTATTTCTAATGCATTAAGATATTCTGTCACTGCAGAATAATCAACAAGTGGTCCCATAAGAATTCCATCTTCGAGTGGATCTCCAATCGGTATGGATGAGTAGGCTTTTTTCAATTTCTCAGCAAACATATCAAATATTTTCTCGTGGAGAAGTATTCTACGTGTAGTTGTACATCTCTGTCCTGCAGTTCCGACTGCTCCGAATAAAACAGCTTTTAAAGTAAGTTCCAGATTAGTATCTTCCATTACGATGATCCCGTTATTACCACCAAGTTCGAGTATAACTTGACCGTATCGCTTTGCAGCTGCTTGATGAACCTTTAGTCCCATATAACAACTGCCGGTAGCACTGATCAGGGGAATTGCTTTATCATTGATTAATCTTTCACCAATTGTGCTTCCTCTGCCGATAATCAAATTGAATATAGCTTTTGGTACATCATTTCTTTCCATAACTTTATGAACGATATTGGTTATAGCAATAGAAGTTAAAGGAGTTGATGATGAGGGTTTCCATATCATTGTATCACCACAAACACCGGCAATAAAAGCATTCCATGCCCACACAGCAACAGGGAAATTAAATGCAGAGATAATTCCTATCACTCCAAGAGGATGCCATTGCTCATACATCCTGTGATTGGGTCGCTCTGACATCATTGTATTGCCATAAAGTTGACGTGAAAGCCCCACAGCAAAATCAGCCATATCTATCATTTCCTGGACTTCACCAAGTCCTTCTGTATGAATTTTTCCCATTTCGATTGTAACGAGTTTGCCAAGTTCGTCTTTATATTTTCTCAACTCCAATCCGATTTGTCTTATGATTTCCCCCCGTTTTGGAGCAGGAATCATTTTCCATGTTTTAAAATCTTCCTGTGCTTTTTTAGATACAGTATCATAATCCTCTACAGAAGCAGATTTCACTTTAGCTATCAATGAATCATCAATAGGAGAGAAGACTTCGATAATTTCTCCAGATGTATCAAGCCATTCTCCACAATAAGCTCCTGAATTAACTTCTTCAATTCCAAGTTTTTTAAAAATCTCTTTCATTTGGTTCTCCCTTTATTTAATTTATTCTTCTTCCATAAATGGGTATTTATAATCTGTAGGTGGAATAAAATTCTCTTTTATGGTTCTTGGTGAAACCCATCTGAGCAGGTTTACAATATCTCCTGCTTTGTCATTTGTTCCGGAAGCTCTTGCACCGCCAAAAGGTTGTTGACCTACAACTGCTCCGGTTGGTTTATCGTTTATATAGAAGTTTCCAGCTGCATTTCTAAGAATATCTTTCGCTTTGATTATTGCTTCTCTTTCGTTTGCAAAGATTGCTCCAGTTAAGGCAAAGGGTGAAGTCTCATCGCAAAGATGTAATGTTTCTTCGTATTTATCATCTTTGTAAATATAAATGGTGATAACAGGTCCGAAGATTTCTTCTTCCATGGTCTTGAATTTTGGATTTGGGGTTTGAATGACTGTTGGTTCAATGAAATATCCTTTGGAATCGTCATATCCACCACCGACCAATATTTCCGCTTCGGATGATTCTTTTGCATAGTCTATATAACTCACAATTGAATTAAAAGCAGCTTTATCTATGATTGCATTTATAAAGTTTGTAAAATTTTCGACATCTCCCATTTTTAATTCACGGATAGTAGTGAGTAACTTATCTTTTAATTTTACCCAGATACTTTCAGGAATATATGCTCTGGATGCTGCGGAACATTTCTGTCCCTGGTATTCAAAAGCTCCTCTTACAATTGCTGTATTCAATGCATCAACATCAGCAGAGGGATGTACGAAGATGAAGTCTTTCCCACCGGTTTCGCCGACAATACGGGGATAAGTTTTATATTTCTCGATATTTCCCCCGATAGTTTTCCACATACTATGAAATGTAGGTGTACTACCTGTAAAATGAATTCCAGCTAAATTTGGGTCTGCTAGGACAGGATCACCTACCTGTGCACCAGAACCAGGGATAAAGTTTATCACTCCATCCGGCACACCAGCTTCTTTGAATAACTGCATCAGATAATAGGCGCTGTAAACTGCTGAGGAAGCCGGTTTCCATAAAACCACATTTCCCATGATAGCTGGAGCGGTTGGTAGGTTGCCAGCAATGGATGTAAAATTGAATGGAGTTACTGCAAAAATAAAACCCTCAAGTGGACGACTTTCAGTCATGTTCCAGATATCTTTTGCAGAATTGGGCTGTCTTTCATATATTTTCATTGCATAATGAGTATTGAATCTGAAGAAGTCTATCAATTCGCATGCTGAATCAATTTCTGCCTGGAATACATTCTTACTTTGTGAAAGCATTGTAGAAGCATTTAGTAGTGAACGATATTTTGTGGAAAGCAGTTCTGCAGCTCTTCGGAAAATTGCAACTCTTTCTTCCCACGGCATATTTGCCCATTTTTTTTGAGCCTTCAGAGCTGCATTCACAGCCATTTTTACTTCTTTCTCACCAACCTTATGGTATTGACCAAGTAAGTAGTTATGATTATGCGGGATTCTGCATTCTCCAAAGTTCCCGGTCTGAACTTCCTTTCCGCCAATTATTAATGGGATTTCAATAACCTCTGATTTTAATTCAGCAATTTTCTTTTTAATTAATTCCCTCTCTTTTGAACCTGGCGAGTAGGAAAGAATAGGTTCATTTTCAGGAATTGGTACAACTAACTTTGAATTAGGCATTGATGACCTCCTTGATTATTTTATTATTAATTATTTTTCAAATTCTGCGGTTTTTATAAATTCATTAAGTTCTAAAAGTGTTTTATCTATTTCTTCTTGAGAAAAACCTTTCTCGCCCATATGCTCTTCAATTGAACCCCAAACCGGTTCTCCGCATACAACACAAACAATACCTTTTTTTGAAAGAAATTCTTGGGCTTCAGGATATTTTCTTAAAACATCTTCAATCCATATATCTTTAGTGATAAGCAACTTCACAAATCCAGCCTTTTACTAATTATTTATAGAATTTAGCTTTAAGACTTGACCTCTTATTTTTATAGAATTCTGATGTCAAGCAGATTTTCAGAACCTTGTTATAACCGAAACATATGAGTTTGTTTTTAATATTAGCTTGACCTTGAAATATCAATTTCCTTCTTTGAAATGTGTTTTGAATCATTATAAATGAGGTTGTTATGAGAAAAATTGATTTGAATGAAGAAATATCCAACATTGTGGATTTTATTCAAAATGAACTAAAAAAAGCAGGTTTTTCTAAAGTTATCATCGGACTTTCTGGAGGGTTAGATTCTTCTGTTGTGGCTGCTCTTTGTGTGAGAGCTATAAGTATGGAAAATGTTCTTGGAGTAATGATGCCATATTGGAGAAGTCATCCCAACAGCCTTAAACATGCAAAGGAACTTTCTAAAATACTTGGAATAAAATATGAAATTATCGATATTTCACCAATGGTTGATGTATATTTTGACAAATTTGAATCTGAAGTAAATTATATTAGAAGAGGAAATCGAATGGCGAGAGAGCGTATGTGCATTCTTTACGATCTTTCTGCAAAATATAGAGCGCTTGTTGTTGGAACTGGTAATAAATCTGAGATTATGGTTGGATACTGTACTCAATATGGTGATAATGCCTGTGCATTCGAGCCTATTGGGCATATTTATAAAACTGAAGTTGCTAATATTGCTAAACTCTTGAAATTACCTGAATCAGTTATAAATAAAAAGCCCACAGCAGACCTCTGGGCAGATCAAACCGATGAAAAAGAGATGGATATTACTTATAAAAGGCTTGATGAGATTCTGTATAATTTATTAGATTTGGAATTGGAAAAAGAGGAAATAACTAAAAAAGGATTCTCTCAAGGGGAAATCGAAAAAGTTCAGAGAATGATAAAAAAATCTGGGTTTAAACGGACAACTCCACCTAAACCTGCTATAAGCACTATTGAGGAGAATCGATGAGTTTATTCAAATCAGATAGGTGCAAAATCTGCAAAACTCATCGCGGCAATAGGTTTTGTATACGAATAGGGAAAGATATCTGTTGGCATTGCTGTAACGAAAGACGGGTAGATTTCAAATGTCCTGAAGATTGCAAATATTCACTTCGAAAAGAAGAAAATAAAACAGGTTTATTTCATTACAAAACAAATGCAGATTCTCAAGCTGAATTCTTTGACCTTATAAAGAGTGAGATCAATATCTGGATAAGAAAACCACAACAGTTATTCGAAGGAAAAATTCCAATCCAAATGGTAGAAACAAAAGAAGGCAGAGAAGAAATAGAAAAATTCTTTGATCAATTTCCTCTTGAAAAATTACAATCCTTATCTTATTTAATTTCAAAGCTTAAACTTACCAATCTTAAAGTGAAACCTCAAAAGAAAAATTATGAAGATATCGCTGAAGAATTCTTAAATAAAATAATCGAGCAGGACTGGGAAGGTACTGTTTCTTTCCTTTTGAATAAAAAGAATTACAAGAATCAAGACTACAAAAAGAATTATATTGAAAGAATTTCCTCAAACAAGATCATAAAGAAAATAACTGAATATAATCTGATTTCTTCTGCATTATCCAAGGATAGAAAACAAGCTCTGGTCTTCTTTGAGATCAATGGTAAGTATGACATGACAGTTGTTCTGAAAGCAATAAAAGATAGTTGGAAAGTTTCCGTTAAGTTATTTGGAAAACCTGAGATTTATAATGGAGAGAACGAAGCAATTCAGCAGGTGGCAGTCTTACTTTCTAAAAATGAACTTACAAAGGCATTTGAACTGCTAAAAAAATATTCCGAGATTTACGTTGATTCTGCTGATTTTCAATATTATTGGGGATTGTACTATACCTTCAACCAGAATTCCACCAAAGCCAGACAGTTCTTCTTAAATGCTGTTGAAATTGATCCAACCTTTATCGAAGCAAAATACAATTATGCTTTTGTCTTGCATTCTGAAAACAATATCGACCTGGCAAAGAATCTATATAAAGAAATTCTGGGAGCTTCTCCGAAAGAAGTAAAAACACTGAATAATCTTGCTTCAATTTATATAGATGAACAAAATCTGGAAGAAGCGAAAAAGCTTCTCAAAAAATGTCTGGAAATTAATAAAGATTTTGAAGTAGCCAGAAAAAATCTGGATCGAGTTAATAAGTTGATTTAAAAAAAATGTAAAACTTCCGAAGTTTCAAAAACTTCGGAAGTTTAAGGTATAAGATGAAAGAACGATTTAATAGAATCTCATTAAATATCTGGGAAATACCAAGAACAGGACAGATGAGAGTTCCCGGACGAATTTACGCTAATGAAAAAATATTATCATCAATTTATAAAGACAATGCTATTCAGCAGGTTAAGAATGTTGCTTGTTTACCGGGAATTCAGAAATATTCGCTCGCCATGCCGGATATTCATTGGGGATATGGTTTCCCGATCGGTGGGGTGGCAGCAATGGATGCAGAAACAGGGATAATTTCTCCCGGTGGTGTGGGTTATGATATCAATTGCGGTGTGAGATTTGTCAGGACAAATCTACAGTTCGAGGATATTAGAGATAAATTACCTTCTTTAGTTAATTCGATCTTCCGCGATGTTCCCACAGGTGTAGGTTCACATAGTGCAATTCCCAGACTTTCTTTTAATGAATTGAAACAGGTTCTGAAAATGGGTGCTAAATGGTCTGTTCAAAAAGGATATGGAAAGGAAGAAGATCTGGATTCGATCGAAGAATTTGGATGTTTGAAAGAAGCTGACCCCGACAAAGTAAGTCACAGAGCTTTGCAACGCGGTTCAGACCAACC
>JAGLWO010000597.1 GCA_023133395.1 Candidatus Cloacimonadota bacterium
GTATCATTATGTGTGAAATTCACTAAAGTACCAATTCCGGAAATATCTCTCCAGTTATAAATTGGTCCATCCGGTTCGTTACTATCTACCCACATGTAACCATAATTATCCGGTCCGCCCTGACCTCGCGTTCTTATTTCCTGACTTTCAACATAATCTTTGGATATATTAAAGACTAAATTCGCTTCTCCACTGTTTGAAATTTCCAGTGTTTGTGAAGCAGAAGAATTTTCTAATAATGCAAATTGAAAACTCAGCTGGCTAAAACCTGCTATAGGAGGATTTTGCATATTTGACCCGGCAGTTGTAAACCTGAGTGCAAGACCATTCTGAAGTTGCTTAGCAGCAGTAGGATATTGATTATTGAAAGTATATTCAAGTCCAATAAGACCTGTATGGTCTTCTAAACCTACGGTAGCATACTGACCGTGCTGTACATCATAAGAACCTGTATCAACATTATTTATAGTCTCATATTGGAACACAAATTCAGCATCTCCTGATGGAGTTGAATAGTAATCCGGGTCAAATATGATAACCTGAAATGTTTCTTCAACTCCGTTATAATCGTTCTGTAGATGAGACCATTCCACAATAAAACAATGCATACTTGTATCATGATAATAGCAGACATGACCTCCACCCATTCTAAGATCATCCCAGAAAGGAGCGATCATTGGTGAAGGACCAAGTGGACCGGGAAGAGGCCAGTTCATAAATGAATACTGCTCTGTAACACCTGGAGATATCCAACCATTTGAACAGACAGTTATTGAAGTATAGTTCAATCCATAAAAATTAAAATCAAAAGGCATAGTGATTGTTTCAATATCACCCGTATCTCCGGGATCATACAAATTAATATTTGTGCCTGAACCTCCGTATGTTGGATCTATTTCAATCCAGGAATATACTGGAGCCAGGTCATAGTTTGTATCTCCGCTATCATAACAATAATATCCATATCCATCAGGTCCAAGTGGGTCAGTAACAGTAACTTCGCCTACCTCTATAAAAAAAGTAGTTTCGTCATCATATCCTTCAGCATTTGTAAATTGCAATTTAAGTGGAATCTGGGAACCTGGAATTGTTTGATAGATTGCTTGAACTTCAAATCTATTACTGTTATTTGAAGCTTGTCCTCCTGGTAAAACATAACCAAAAGTTCCCAGGCTATCTACAATGTTAATATTTGGGTTTGTGCATGTAAGAAGACCTTCAATACTATTTGCAGTAACTGTTCCACCATTGAAAATAGTAACCACAACTTCAACTGTCTCTCCCGGGTCTAAAATGCCATTAGGATCGTTTACAACTGTATATTCACTGAAAGACAGATTAGGTCCCTTAACTGTTAAATATATAATGTCATCCCATTCATGTCCATTTCCGTCTTCGATGTGTATATCAATCCTGATCTCAGCACCTCCGAGCGCACTTGGAGAAACACTAAAATCAAAATCATCAGAAGAAAAAGCAGAATTTCCTGCAGAAATATCTCCATAATATTCTGTGTAATCTGTTATGTTGATAAAATCATTTTCTGTTGAGATCGTAGCAGTAACAGTGTTTGCAGTCAGGGTTCCGAAATTTTTTAAGCTCACATTCAATTCTATGTCTTCACCGGGATTAATATCTCCATTATTATTTCCTGATGAACTACCGGAATCATCATCATCAATATCAATATCAAAAACATTTATAAAGACATCGCTTTGAATAATATCGAAATCACCTAAGTGAGGAATAAAATTATGTTTAGTAACTGTTAAATTCACGTTTCCCGGGGAGTCTGCAGATATAGGAAGAAATATTTGTCCGTCACTGTCCGTATATCCAGTTAAGAAGATTTCATCATTACCCTTCAATACAGTTACCCAGGCATCTTCAAGTGGGAAACCGGAACTATTTTCAACTGTTACTTCCAGGAAATTAGTTCCAATAGGCACTTCTGAATCGTAAGTTACAATCAGTTCCTCGGGGATTCCTGTCCAAACCTCCATACCGGGATCGCCCATCAGGTTATTCCAATAAGAAAATTTATTAACCCAACTATTGGGATTATTCGGGAAGCTCTCATATAGATTTAGTTTTCCTCTTGTAAGTGCTCCACCCATATTATAAATTTTATCAAGAAAAATTCCGCAAAATGTACCTGCAGCA
>JAGLWO010000598.1 GCA_023133395.1 Candidatus Cloacimonadota bacterium
ATTCAGCATTTTGGTCTGGGAGAATATGAACCACCTTTTGAATTAAACATCAGATTTCCAGGTGGAGAAAAGAAAATACTTAAGATAGAGGAAGTAAATAAATTAATTCAGATTTTAGAATAAGTTACTCAATTTTCCGAAATGATTTATTAAATTTTAGAGTATTTAACAAATTTCCATTATTATCATATTCATATTTATAAACTGACACACCGAATTTATCTTCTATGAGTTTCCCTTTTTCATCATAATATGTAGTTTGAATGTGATTATCATTTTCATCATAATCAAATGTTGCAGTAGCATACAGAGGTTTGCCGGAAACAACTAAACTTCCTTTTTCATTGTAATGAGCAGTTTCAATTAAATTTCCATTTCTGTCATATTGGTTCTTAGTCAACGCACTTTCCTTAAAAAATTCCTGAGTTTCTTTCCTGGGCAAATAAAATTCAATTTCAGAAATAGTGTTATCAGAAAAGTATTTCATTTTTGTTATTTGAAAACCTGCAGTATCACCAAGAGCCAGGTCATAAGCATTGAAAGATGTTTGTTCAATGATATTATTATGCTCATCATATTTATAACTTTCTAAAGCTATCCCGTTGATGTCTTTCGAGTTTCCAAAGGCGTCGTACGTACAAAATCCAATAACATTACCGTTATTATCATAATTCCATTTATAAATGGCTACACCTGTTTCCGGATCCATTGTCAGTTTACCTTTGGAAAGGTGCTCTATCCTTGTAAGTTCACCAGATTCGTTTGAAATAAAATGCCAGCAGCTGTTTAAATTGTCTGCTTCTGATTTATTAACTTGATCTTTTCCTGAAATTGTAAACAACCCGCTAAAATGAATATTGAGGAAATATTCCTCACCTGTTTGCTGTTGTGAAGAACAGCAAAATAGAATTACTGAAATTATTAAAACAAATATAAATTTATATTTTATCATTTTATTATTAAAAATTAAAATCTTATTTTTCGATCTTTTGTCAAATGTTTTAACTTTACTTAAATATTTCTTTCTTTTCTTTCAATACTTCGGAAATTGTATAAAGGGAACCTGAAATAACAATCACATCTTCCTCCTGAGCTTCAGAAATAGCCTTTTGTGTAGCTTTGACTACATTTGAAATAATTTCGTAATTATTATGATTCTGCTGTACGAATTTAACCTGGTCTTCGATCTCAGCAGCACGAGTAGATTTATTTTTCGAAATATAAATTTTATAACTAACATCGCAAATATCTTTAATAATACTTCTCAGATTTTTATCCCGCAGAATCGCCATGACGAAGTATATTCTTTTATCCGGGAATAATTCTTTCAGGTTTTGAGAGAGACACTTTATTGCTTCCTCGTTATGAGCTCCATCGATTAGTACCAGTGGTTTTTTACGAAGAATCTGCATTCTGCCAATCCAGTTTATTTTTTTGAGAGATTTGTTAATTATTTCAGGATTTATTTCCTTTTTAATTTTCTCCAAATATAAGATAAAACTTGTAATTGCATATGCTGCATTTTCCGCCTGATGAAAACCAATGAGATTCGTTTTTATTTTTTTTAAAGAAATATTCTTAAAACTGAAATCGAAAGTTGTTTCTTTTAGATTTATAGAAACATTTGAAATTTTAAAATCTTTTCCAAATTGATAGATAGTTACGTTTTTATCATTGGCAATTTCTCGAATGGTTTTACGGGCAATCGAATTCATTTTTCCAAGAACCAAAGGAATATTTTCTTTGAGGATCCCCGCTTTTTCAAATGCTATTTTTTCCAATGCATTTCCCAGGCTTTTTGTATGATCGTAGGAAATTGTAGTTATAACAGAAACGGTTGCATTAAAGGGATTTGTTCCATCCAATCGACCCCCTAAACCAACTTCGAATATTGCATTCTCAACCTTATTTTTCATAAAATAATAGAAAGCCATCGATGTGGTTATTTCAAAAAATGAAGCTTCATTC
>JAGLWO010000599.1 GCA_023133395.1 Candidatus Cloacimonadota bacterium
GGTGTATTTATCCGAGTTATGATTTCACTCACGGACAATCAGATTCTATAGAAAAAATCACCTATTCCCTTTGTTCTCTGGAATTCGAAAATCATCGTCCTCTTTATGACTGGTTTATAGAAAATCTGGAAATTTTTCCATCCAGACAGATAGAATTTGCTCGTTTGAATCTTACATATACAGTTTTAAGCAAGAGAAAGCTCAGGGAACTAGTTGAAAAAAATTATATAACAGGTTGGGATGACCCCAGAATGCCAACACTTTCCGGTCTCAGAAGGCGTGGTTATACTCCTCAATCGATCAGGAATTTCTGCGATAGAATTGGTTTAGCAAAAGCTGACAGCACTGTTGATATTGCTCTCCTGGAATATTTTATCCGTGAAGAATTAAATAGAACTGCTCCCCGTGTTATGGCAGTTTTGAAACCTATCAAAGTGGTGATTGATAATTACCCTGATGACTTTGAAGAAGAACTCGATGCAGTTAATAATCCTGAGGATCCGGATGCAGGTACTCGAAAAGTCCCATTTTCAAAGGTTATTTATTTGGAAAAAGATGATTTTATGGAAGACCCTCCCAAAAAATTCTTCCGTCTTGCTCCCGGTCGTGAAGTCAGATTACGTTATGCTTATTTTGTTAAATGCGAAAGTGTGGTAAAAGATGAAAAGACAGGTGAAATAACAGAACTGCATTGCACCTACGATCCAGAATCACGTGGTGGAAAATCTCCTGATGGCAGAAAAGTGAAAGCAACATTGCATTGGGTATCTTCCAAACATGCTATTGATGCGGAAGTTCGGCTGTATGAGCATCTATTCACAGTTGCTGACCTTAGTACTGTGGAAGGAGATTTTAAAGAATACATAAACCCTGATTCGCTGAAAATCTTAACCGAATGCAAACTCGAACCGGGTTTGCTCAATGTGGAAAAAGGAAGCAGATTCCAATTTGAGAGAAAGGGATATTATTACGTCGATTCGGACTCAACAAAAGAGAAACCTGTTTTCAACAGGATTGTTACGCTACGCGACGAATGGGCAAGGCTACAGAAAGCCAAGAAGTAGAAGTGAAAAAGCTTATCGCCATAGTAGATGATGAACTGGATATTCTTGATCTGGTGGCAATAAACCTGGAAAAATCAGGTTTTCAGACAGCTAAATTTGAAGATGCATCCGGTTTACTGAATTTCCTGGAAAGTGAAATCCCCGACTTGATCGTACTTGATCTGATGCTGCCGGATATCGATGGATTCGATGTGTGCAAGAATCTGAAAAAAAATGATAGATTCTCCTCGATCCCCATAATTATGTTAACTGCCAAAGGAGAAGAAACCGACCGGATTTTAGGATTGGAATTCGGAGCAGATGATTATATTGTAAAACCTTTTTCTCCACGTGAACTTGTTGCCCGGGTGAAAGCAGTTCTAAGACGAAGTGATTCCAAGCAACAAGAAAAAGAAGTTCTGATAGTTGGTAAGATCCTGAAGATCAACACAAATAAATTTGAAGTTTATGTAGAGGATAAAAAAATCGATCTGACCTCGACCGAATTCAATCTTCTCAAACTCCTTACCAAAAGGATCGGCTGGGTTTATTCCAGGAATCAGATTTTGGATCATCTATGGGGAAATGATAAAATAGTCATAGATAGAACGGTGGATGTTCACATAAAAAACCTGCGGGAGAAATTGGGACCGGCAGGCAAATTCATAAAAAATATTCGCAGTGTGGGATACAAAATAGAAGATTGAAATGAAACTTTTTAACAAAGCAATTCGTACACTTTCTATCATTCTGATATTGTATGCGATTCTGGTCTTTGTTCTCATTGTTCACGTGATACCATTCACCAGTCTTCTACTGGCAATATCGCTGATCACAATTATAGCTCTACTCATCTCGATCTTTTATTCATATTCCATTATTAAACCTGTTGAAAACCTTAATGAGCAGATTGGAAAAATTGCAGAAGGTGATTTCCCTGAATTAAAATATCCCAAAAATCCCGAATACAGGGATATCTTCAACAATCTTGATAGCATTTCCAGAAAACTTCAAAAATATGAAGCTAAGCTTTCCAAACAAAAGGAAGGATTTAATACCATCATCGAATCGATCAAAGAAGCTATCTGGATCCAGGACAAAAAAGGATTCATTACAATTTCAAATCATAGTTTTATCGATCTCGTTAAGCAGGAAAATGTAAATGGTCAGTATTTCTGGAATGTAATCCGGGAAAAAGAGCTTTATGATGTTGCTGACAGCATCTTTAAAAAACCGGAGAACAGAACCGAAGAAATAGAGATGAATGGAAAGCATTTTCTGTGCAGCACATCCCATTCTCCGCTTACGGAAGAAACGGTTTTTATCCTGTATGACATTACCGATATCCGTCAACTGGAGAACATAAAGAAAGATTTTATCCTCAATGTTTCGCATGAACTGCGCACTCCACTCACTTCTATAAAAGGCTACCTGGAAACCCTTGAAGATGAGATCGGTAATGAACATCCAACCTATATTGAGGTCATAAAACGCAACACAGATAGACTGATAAATATTGTTAAAGACCTGCTTACCCTTTCCAGGCTGGAACACGATATTTCCCTGGAAAAAGAAGATATTAAACCGGAAGATTTTCTGAAGAATATCAACAAGATTTTCGAACATCGTCTCAAAGAGAAGAAACTGAAATTCAGCTATACTATCGAAAATAAACTGAAGACGTTTGTTGCAGATAGATTCAAATGGGAACAGGTTTTCATCAACCTGGTAGATAATGCTATCAAATATACAGAAAAAGGCGAAATAAAAACAGAAGTAAAACAGGAAGAGAATAAAATTATATTTGAGATCACCGACACCGGAAATGGAATTGCACAGGAACATCTTCCCCGCCTTTTTGAACGCTTCTACACGGTAGATAAATCCCGTTCCAGGAAAATGGGTGGAACAGGACTGGGACTTTCTATAGTGAAACATATCGTCAATCTTCACCAGGGAACCATCGATGTGGAAAGCAAAATTGGAAAGGGAACGAGATTTATTATAAAAATTCCAACAAATAAAGAAAAATGAATAAAGAAAAAATCGCAACCGAATATCTGCCGCTTGTAAAAAGCATTGCCAATAAATATGCTTACCTTGGTGTTCCCAGCGAAGACCTGGAGCAGGAAGGAATGATAGGTCTTTTGGAAGCTGCTGATAAATTTCGGGAAGATAAAGGTGCAAAATTCTCAACTTATGCAACTTACTGGATAAAGAAGAAGATCCTATCAGCGATAGATAAAGAAAAGAAAGGTTCGCTCGATTCGATAAAACTGACAGAAGAATCGGTTGAAACCAAAGAAGACGAATTAAAAACCAGCCAGTATTTAGAACTTCCGCAAAATATGCCTGATATCGAGAGAAAAATATTACGAATGCTGTATGAAGAACAACTTACTTTAAAGGAAATAGCACAGGAATTAAAAATCTCCCGCGAACGGGTTCGACAGTTGAAAGAAAAAGCCCTTAGAAGAATGAGAGTTAAATTGTAACACAAACCTCCGGTTTGTGAGATCTATCGCAAAGCAGAGCTTTACGTTACAAAAATCTTAACCAAATCTTAACATTCACCATATACTCACTTAACTTTTCCTCCGTATAATAAAGTTGAACGGATAAAATTTAATATCCGAAAAACTAAAGGAGGAAAAGTGAAAAAAGTATTACTAATTGTAATTTTAACAGTCGTTGCATTTGGTATTTTGAATGCAGAAACAAAACTGAAAATGGAACTGTGGAACCGTTGGACGTACCAGACGATCGATGGTGAAGTAACAAAAAATGAGATGGCTCTCAAAAGAGGTTATTTTCGTCTTGAACCAAAATTCGGGAATAACATTAAAGGTCGTTTCAATGTGGATTTCTTCAGCGATGAAGACGGTTTGGACGGTGCTGGCTTAAAAATCAAATACGCATATCTTGATTTTAACAACATGCTTCCCATCAAAGATTCCAAGCTTACTATCGGTCTGATGAAAACCTATTTTGGAACTATCTATGACTGGGACTACACAACTATCGAAAAAGACCCTTCTGATAAGTACAAATTCGTCAGCTCCACCGATTACGGCTTTGGTGTAACAGGTTATTTTCCAAACGGATTTGGTTCTTACGCCCTGGCAGCCTACAATGGTGAAGGTTACAAAAAAACTGCTGGAGACATCAATAAAGACCTCAACTTCGTTGCTAATTTGCGTGTAACTCCCATTGCAGGTATTACAGTTGGTGGTTCTTATATGATGAAAACAAAAAATGATAGTGAAATCGCTGATAGTTTAGGAACGATGATCGATAATCCGGATAGAGAAGAATATTCTATGATCGCCGGTGTTGGAAAATTTGCTTTAGGTCCTTTCAGTCTGCTTGCTCAATACCTGATGAAAGACAAAAACAAACCAAATATAGATGATTACGAAAAAGTTAATACTACTGCATTGTCTTTCTTACCGGTTTTCAAAGTTAACAACAACTTCGATATTCTGGCTCGTTACGACATCTACGATCCCGATACGGAAACAGACGATGACGGATATAACACGATCGTAGCAGGTTTCAATTATCACATTATGAGAGATGCAAAGAATAATCCGAAATTATTCGTCCAAACCAACTATCAGATGAAACAATATGAAGCAGAAGATTCTGATAATGAAAGTGAACTTATGGTGCAACTTCGCTGGATATTCTCTGAAACAATAAATAAAGGAAAATAGGAGATAAAATGAAAAAAATAATATTATTACTCACCCTCTTAGCACTCATCACAGTTCCTGCACTAGCAAAAAAAGGAAATAAAATAATCGTTGCTGGTTCAACTACTGTTCTTCCCATTGCCCAAGCAACTGCAGAAGTTTTTATGGATGACAATCCTGAGATCAATATTTCGGTTCGTGGTGGTGGATCAAGCGTGGGAATTGCTTCAGTTATGGCAGGCACATCCGATATCGGCAGTGCTTCCAGACATGCCAAAACAAAGGAGTTAGCAACAGCAAGGGAAAAAGGAATTAATATCTATGAAAATATTATCGCCAATGATGGCATTGCTGTTATTATTAATCCTGAGAACAACATTGATAATTTGACAATGGAACAGTTAAAGGATGTTTTTACAGGTAAGATACAGAACTGGAAAGAAATCGGAGGGTCAAATAGACCGATTGTTGTTGTATCACGCGATGTTTCTTCAGGAACTTATGAGGTCTTTAATAAACTTGTCCTGAAAGGTTCACGAAACAAAACTGATGCTTTAATGCTTGCTTCCAACAATACAGTTTCAACTATTGTATCTAATACTCCCGGAGCTATAGGATATGTAGGTCTGGGTTATATTACCGATAAAGTTAAAGCTCTTAAAATTAACAATGTAGAACCATCTAAAAAAACGGTACAAAGCAATGAATATCAAATATCCAGAACCTTAAATATGTATACTAAGGGAAAGCCAAAAGGATTAGTAAAGCAATATATAGATTTCATACTATCACCTGAGGGTCAAAAAATTGTTGAAGAACAAGGATTTATCAGTGCTAAATAACCGTTTCGTAAACTTCCGAAGTTTTGGAAACTTTGGAAGTTTTATTCATCAGGATTAATGTATGAATAAATTCAAAGAATCCAGTTTTAAAATTCTCACTTATACTGCTTCGCTTTTCACCATTATCTTATTATTCGGAATAATTGGAAGTTTATTTTATGGAGGATTACCTATTTTCAAAATTGTAAGCATCAAAGATTTCCTTTTTAATACAGACTGGCATCCTACTTCTGATCCTCCTGATTTTGGTATTCTTTCTCTTATTATCGGTTCATTTCTGGTTACGGTCGGAGCTTTGATAATATCCATCCCTTTAGGTTTAGGTTCAGCAATCTATATTTCAGAAATTGCTTCCGCAAGAATGAGAGAGATATTAAAACCAATAATCGAATTATTAGCAGGAATTCCATCTATAGTGTATGGTTTATTTGGAGTAGCTTTTCTATCTCCTTTTTTGATAAAGATATTCAATATTCCAAACGGATTGAATTTATTCTCTGCTTCTGTCATTTTGGGAATAATGGTTGTACCGATCATCTCGAGTATGTCTGAAGACGCACTTTCCACAGTTCCAAAAAATCTTCGTGAAGCATCATTGGCATTAGGAGCAAATAAGTGGGAAACCATTATGAGAGTAGTTCTTCCTGCTGCCAGGTCAGGTGTACTAACAAGTATAATTCTTGGTTTTGGAAGAGCTGTGGGAGAAACCATGGTTGTTCTAATGGTAGCAGGTGGAGCAGCTCAAATTCCAAAAGGAATATTTCAACCGATAAGACCAATGCCTGCTGCAATTGCAGCAGAAATGGGAGAAACTGTTATTGGCAGTCAGCATTTTCATGCACTTTTTGGAATTGCGATTGTGTTGTTTCTGATAACTATAATTACCAATTTGTTAACTGAATTCGTGTTTCAAAGTAAAAGGGAAATAAAATGACAAAGAGAGAGTTAAAGCAGTTTCTCGGAGTTAATGCCCTACGGTTTTTCATAGCCATTACAGCGATGTTCTTACTCTTATTTCTGTATGTAATATTTTCTAAAGGTGCAAAAGTTCTATCGTGGTCTTTTCTAATTGAATCACCTCGAAAATATATGACAGAAGGCGGGATTTATCCTGCTATTGTGGGAACTTTCTGGCTCACTTTACTATCAATCGGTTTTGCTTTACCACTTGGTATTTTAACTGCAATTTTCTTAAAAAGTTATGCGAAACCATTCTGGTTAGTTCGTTGTGTTAGAGTTGCAATAAATACTTTAGCTGGAGTTCCCTCAATTATTTACGGTTTATTTGGGTTAACGGTTTTTGTGCAAATGCTGAAATTCGATGTTTCAATTCTTTCAGGTGCATTAACTTTAGGTGTATTGGCAATGCCTGTTATAATTAATGCCAGTGAAGAAGCGTTGCGATCAGTTCCCACCGATTTCCGAGAAGCTTCTCTGGCGCTGGGTGCAACCGAAAGACAAACAATTCTGAAAGTTATTTTACCAGCAGCTTTACCGAATATTTTAACAGGAACAATTATCAGTATCGGTCGTGTTGCCGGAGAAACTGCTCCCATTTTGTTTACTGCTGCTACTTTTTACACTCGCAGACTACCAACATCGATAATGGATGAGGTGATGGTTCTTCCCTATCATATTTATGCTCTGATGACAGAAGGATGCCATGCAGATAAACAAGTACCGATTGCCTATGGAACTGCTGTCGTTTTGCTCATGTTGGTTTTACTGGT
>JAGLWO010000006.1 GCA_023133395.1 Candidatus Cloacimonadota bacterium
TTTGAAATGCTGGGCAACTGGAGTTTTGGTGATTATTATAAAAAGGAAGCAATAACCTGGGCATGGGAACTTCTGACTGAAATCTGGAAAATGCCGAAAGATAAACTTTATGCCACAGTTCATAAAACCGATAAAAAGGCATTTGATCTCTGGAAAAATGAAACCGATATTGATCCTGCTCATATTGAATATCATGGAGATAAGGATAATTTCTGGGAAATGGCTGCAACAGGTCCCTGCGGTCCCTGTTCCGAGATTCATTTTGATCGTGGTAAGGAATTCTGCAATTCAAAGGATGACCCGAATCACACATGCAAATTAAATGGAGATTGTCACAGATATTTTGAGCTCTGGAATCTGGTTTTTATTCAGTATAATCGAGGGGAAGATGGAAAGCTAACACAACTTTCCAAGAGGTATGTTGATACAGGAGCTGGATTTGAGAGAATTGTACAAGTTCTGCAGAAAAAAGATTCAAACTATCATACAGATCTTTTTATGCCTATCATCAATAAAATCTCTGAAATTTCTAGAGTTAAATATTCAACAGATGAAAAGGGAATTTCTCATCGCGTTATTGCAGATCATATCAGAGCTTTATCATTCGCACTTGCAGATGGAGGAATGCCTTCCAACGAAGGAAGAGGATATGTTCTCAGAAGAATTTTAAGAAGAGCTGCCCGACATGGCAAACTTCTGAATATGAAAGGACCTTTCCTTTATAAACTTGTTGATGTTGAAGTAGATTTGATGGGAGATCATTTTACTGAACTTAAAGAAAAGCAGGCTCATATCAAACTGATAATCAAAGCAGAAGAGGAAAGATTTAACCTGACTCTTGATAATGGAATTACAAAATTCAATGAGATTGTTTCCAGACTTAAAGAGAAAACAATATCTGGCAAAGATGCTTTCATGCTCTACGATACTTACGGATTTCCTTTGGATCTAACACGTATCATGGCAGAGGAAAAGGGATTAACAATTGATGAAAAAGGATTTGAAAAAGAGATGGAAAAACAAAAAAAAAGGGCTAGAGAAGCTGCAAAATTTGATATGAAATTAGAAGAGATCGATTGGATAGAATTGCGACCGACAACGAAAACCGAATTCGTTGGTTATCGATCTAATACAGCTTCTTGTAATATTCAAAAATATTTTATAGACGATGATAACAACGTGAAGCTGGTTATTGATAAAACTCCGTTTTATGCTGAATCCGGTGGACAGATGGCAGATACGGGAAAAATTTATAATGATGAATGCGAGATAAAAGTCACTGATGTAAAAAAGGATAATGATGTTTTTATTCATATTGGAAAGCTGGTAACTGGTGAAATAAATGAGAAAGATTATACTGCTGTCATCGACCAGGAATACCGGAAGAACATTGCCAGAAATCACACGGCGACTCATCTGCTCCATAAAGCTCTTCGGGAAGTTCTGGGAGAGCATGTTCAACAAAAGGGGTCACTTGTGAATTCAGAACATCTGCGGTTCGATTTCACACATTTCCAGCAGGTTACAAAACGTGAGCTTGACCTGATTGAAAAGATCGTTAATGCAAAGATAAGGGAATGTATCCCTATT
>JAGLWO010000060.1 GCA_023133395.1 Candidatus Cloacimonadota bacterium
AATTCTCCAACGATGCACAGATAGCCCATACACCGGATCCAGGCTATATTGAAGGTACTGTAACACTTAATAGCGGGTTTGGCAATGTAGAAGATACAGAAATAACTGCAGGAGTCTTTACTGTTAATCCCGATATAAATGGTGATTATTCTATTGAGATTATTGCTGGCATATATGATGTAACAGCATCACTAGATGGTTATCAGTCTGAAATAATAGAAGATATAGAGGTTTTTGAAAACCAGATAACAATAGTTGATTTCATACTACAACTTCTCGAATGCCCTGAAAATCTGGTGGCAGAACTTGAATCTAACAATGTTATATTAGAATGGAATATGCCCGAAGCACAACGAGGAATTTCTACAAATAATATTCAAAAGGAAAATGAAAGAAATAATGTGCGCTCTCTCACAGGTTTCAAGGTCTATCGAAATGGAAACGAAATTGCAGATATCAATGATCCAAGCACGATGACTTATATTGATGAGTGCCTTAATGCTGGGGATTATTCATATTATGTTACTGCAATTTATGATGAAACAGATGAATCTTTTCCATCAAACATTCAATATATAACCGTAGTACTTGCTCCACCAGAAAATCTGACACTATCATCTCAAATGTTTGATATTCTTCTTCAATGGGAGGCTCCTGTATTTACCAGAGACCTTACAGGTTACAAGGTCTACCGTAATAATGAATTTATAATAGAAGTAGAAGATACCTTATATACAGATGAAAATATGGCAACTGGAGTATATACATATTTTGTTACGGCAATGTATGGTCCATACGAATCTGAACCTTCTAATGTAGAAACCATTGAACATACCGATTCAGATAACATTTACATCCCGGATACCACAAAATTAAAGAATAACTATCCCAATCCCTTCAATCCTGAAACAATAATATACTATCAGCTTCTAGAGAACAGTGAAGTAAATCTTTCCATATATAATCTCAAAGGACAGAAAGTGATAACGCTGGTTAATGAAACAAAGCCAGCAGGAGAGCATTCTTCTATCTGGAATGGCAGAGATACCAATGGCAATAGAGTCAGTTCAGGTATCTATTTTTTAAAGTTACAAACTGAAACTTATTATAGAGTCAAGAAAATGATGTTGCTGAAATAAAAAAATACAGTCTTTGCCTTTGATTTATTAAGGGCAATCCCTAAAATGATATGGATTGCCTTTTTTTTGTTCTTTACAAATTTATAGGATAAATTTTTTTATTGAATGTGATGCTGCTTCTGTGTGAAGAGGTAAACTATGAGTAAAAAAATACTTTTTATATTAGCTTTTTTATGCCTGATTTCTGTTCTCTTTTCTCAAAACTTCGAAGGTTTTGAATCAGGTAATTTCTATACATACAACTGGCAGTTCAGTGGCAATGAAGATTGGATTATCACAGCAAGCAATCCCTATGAGGGTCTCTACTGTGCCCAGGCTGGTGATATCGACCACGATGAGATATCCACTCTTTCAATTACTATGGAAACAACATTTATCGGAGATATCAGTTTCTACTGGCGGGTAAACAGTCAGAGCTCATGCGATAATCTTGTGTTCTACATTGATGGAGATGAAGTTGAGAATATTTCTGGAAGCCAGGATTGGGAGTTGTATTCGCTATCAATTGAGCCGGGAAATCACACTTTTGCCTGGTCTTATGAAAAAGACTCGAGCATTACCAGTGGTCTGGATACAGGCTGGATCGATAATGTCACTTTTCCTCCAACTACAACTTTTGACAATGACCTTGCAGCTTTATTAATAACAGGTCCCGGAGCAGTGTATTCAGGTAATTCTGCCATTTACAATATCCTGGTAAAAAATTATGGGAACAATCCTCAAGATAATTATACCGTAAAACTGTATCGGGAAGGCGGAATTGAACTTGATGTGCTCAATGTAACCGAGACTCTGGAATCTGAGGAAGAGATTACTCATAACATGGTCTGGATAGTCCCTCCTGATGAGCCTGCCGGTTATACTTATGTCTATGGTGAAGTTATTTTAGCAGGCGATGAAGACCTTTCAAATAATACTACTGGTATTCTGAATGTTATGATATTGGAAATCGGTTTGAT
>JAGLWO010000600.1 GCA_023133395.1 Candidatus Cloacimonadota bacterium
TTATTGCACCAAAATATTCTGATGAAGCGCTGGTATATCTGAAGTTTCATAAAAATTTGAGAGTTATTGAATTTGATCCTCAAAATTCCAAACAAAAATTTGAAGTAAAATACCTTTCAGGTTCTTTGCTGTTGCAGGATTGTGATAATAAACTTTATGATAAATTGGAAAATGTAACAGAAAAGCAAATTGATATTGATTTAAAAAAGGGTTTGATAGAATTTGGAATAAAAGCAATGAGACAGGTGAAATCGAATTCGATCATTATTGTTAGAGAATTAAGTGATAAAACATATCAACTGCTGGGAATGGGAGCAGGTCAACCGAATAGATTGGTTTCTACGAGACTTGCTATTGATAAAGCTAAAGAAAATTTAGCTAATGAGTTTACTGGAAAGGATTTTCAGGATTATTACAAAACAGAATTAGGAAAAGTCATTCTGGTGTCGGATGCGTTCTTCCCATTTCCAGATAATGTGGAACTCGCAGCAGAAGCAGGAATAAAGTCTATTATACAACCTGGTGGTTCGATTAGGGATAAGAAAGTTATAAAAAAATGTAATGAACTCGGTTTGGCAATGATCTTTACAGGAATAAGGCATTTTAAGCATTAATATTCGCCACGAAGACTCAAAGGCACAAAGAAAAAATCTAGATGAAAAAACTTTGAGTCTTAGTATCTTGGTGGCAAATAAAAAGGAGAATATATGAATTGTTTAGACAAAATTTATACACCCCAACTTAAGAAAATCCATACTGGAAAAGTCCGGGATAGCTACCAGATTAATGAGAAAAAAAGGATGATCGTTGTTACCGATCGAATATCATGTTTTGACAAAGTTCTTAAATCCACAATTCCAAATAAAGGGGCTGTGTTGAATGGAATCTCCAATTTCTGGTTTGAGAAAACAAAAAATATAGTCGATAACCATTCCATTGAAGTAATCGACCCGAATATCAATCTGGTTAAAGAAGCTGTTCCAATCAGGGTTGAGATGGTCGTTCGGGGATATTTAACTGGCTCGATGTGGCGTGGTTACCAGAAAGGAAAGCGTGAATTTTCCGGGATTGAAGTTCCAGATGGACTTTCCAGAAACCAGAAATTTAATAAACCTATCATTACTCCCACAACAAAAGAGAAATCAGATAGGGAAATTACTCCAGAAGAGATTGTAAAAGAAGGTTGGGCAGAAAAAAGAATTTATGATGAAATGACCAAAATTTCTTTGAAATTATTTGAGCTTGGAACAGAAATCTTAGCAGAAAAAGGGATAATTCTTGTAGATACAAAATATGAGTTTGGATTACTCGGTGATAAGGTCATTCTGATAGATGAAATTCACACACCTGATTCTTCCCGATTTTGGAGCAAGGAAGCTTATAAAAAGGATTCGCAGAATGTCGAACAGATCGATAAAGAATTCGTTCGTCAGTGGCTTATAAAAAATAAAAAAGATGGAGATTATCCTGATATTCTTCCTCTTGAAATCATTGAAGAAACTTCCAAAAGATATTTGGAGATTTTTAAAATCGTTACTGGAAAAAAGTTGGATAGTGAAATTGATATTAGACACAGAATTCATAAAAATCTTGTTCAGAATGGGATTATAAAGGATGGCTATGTTATTATTATTATGGGTTCTCCCGTAGATTTAGAGCATTGTAAAAAGATAAAATCTCATCTTGATAAATATGATATTTTTGTTGATATGAGGGTGATTTCAGCACATAAAAATGGAGAGCGAATTCCTAAGTTAGCTGAAACTTACAATAATTCTATCGAACCAGGGTCAGTTATTGCAGTTGCTGGAAGATCGAATGGACTCGGCGGAGCTTTGGCAGCAAATCTGGCTATTCCGGTAATTAATTGCCCTCCTTTCAAAGATAAAATTGATATGATGGTCAACATTAACTCGTCTTTGATGATGCCGTCTAAAACTCCAGCTATGACTGTAATTGATGTCAGTTCTGCTGCGCTTGCAGCACTAAGGAGTTTGAACCTTAAACGTTTGAAGGATATATTTACAAAGGAGATTTATGAGATTAAAAAATCGCTTTTAAAAGCAGACAAAGACATTAAGAATAATTAGAGTTTTTCGTGTTAATTCGTGGTAAAAAAGGAGTATAATGAAAATTGCAGTTATCGGTTCAGGTGGCAGGGAACACGCCATTGCCTGGAAACTGAATCAAAGTAACTTAGCAGAAAAAGTATTTGTAATTCCCGGAAATGGTGGAACTGAAAAGAATATTTCGATCGATGTTAATGATTTTACTGAAATTAAGAAATTCTGCGAATCAAATGATATAGAGCTTATTGTTGTTGGACCCGAAGTTCCTTTAGTAGATGGCATTGTTGATTTCTTCAAGGATTCCAGTATAATAGTTTTCGGTCCGGATAAAGTTGCAGCACAACTGGAAGGTTCTAAAATCTTCGCAAAAAGATTTATGAAGAAATACAGGGTCGCAACCGGGAATTTTGAAGAATTCACAGAAATTAATTCAGCAAGTAAGTTTATTGTAGAAAAGGGTGGAAATTGTGTAATTAAATACGACGGGCTTGCAGCAGGAAAAGGTGTATATGTATGTTCTTCTATTGATGAAGCAAAAAAAGCTCTTTCTGATTTGAAACAAAAATATGGTGAAGAGTTTAACTTTCTAATAGAGGAAAAGTTAGTTGGAAGTGAACTTTCAATTCTTGGCTTTACTGACGGGAAAAATATAAAACTACTCCAGCCTTCGCAGGATCATAAACAGCTTCTTGATGGAGATAAAGGTCCTAATACTGGTGGTATGGGAGCGTTCTGTCCTGTTCCATTCTGCGATTCACAAATGCTGAATAAGATTCAAAAAAAGATAGTCGAACCCACAATGAAAGGTATAAAAGCTGAGGGATTCAATTTCAAGGGAGTTGTCTATTTCGGTTTGATGATGACAAAGGATGGTCCAAAAGTTCTGGAATACAATGTACGTCTTGGTGACCCTGAATCAGAAGTTGTGTTACCTGCATTTAAAGGAGATTTTCTCAAACTTATCCTTTCCTGTTTTGATGGAACTCTAAAAGATTTCCAGATGGAATTCAATAACGGATATTTTGTAGATGTTGTTTTAACTTCCGGTGGTTATCCGAAAGCATATAAAAAGGATATTCCTATTTGTGGATTGGATGAAGCGAAAGAACTTGTTTTCCACGCAGGAACAAAAAAAGAAGCTGATAAATTCCTGACGAATGGCGGCAGAGTTCTGAATATTGTTGCTCATGGTGAGACTTTAGATAATGCCATCGAAAATGCTTATGAGAAAGTTAATGGTTTTTACTTCGATGATATGTTCTTCAGGAAAGATATTGGCAGAAGGGAAAACTATTAACCACAGAGCACACGGAGAACACGGAGAATGGGTAAATTATTATTTGAAGAATTAACAGATAATATAATTAAAGCTGCAATCGAAGTTCATAAGATTCTTGGTCCGGGTTTGCTTGAATCTGCTTATGAAGAGTGCTTTGTATATGAACTAATTAAAATGGGATTAAATATTAAAAAACAGCTTTTGGTACCAATCAAATATAAAGATATAAAACTCAAAACCAATTATAGATTAGATTTATTAGTAGAAAATAAGGTTATTGTTGAACTGAAAACTGTTGAAAAATTAATGCCTGTTCATGAAGCACAATTAATTACATATTTAAAATTATCAGGATACAGAGTCGGATTATTAATAAATTTCAATGAGAAATTATTAAAGAATGGAATTATAAGAAGAATTGTATAATTACCTCTGTGCTCTCTGTGAGCTCCGTGGTAAAGGAAAAATATGAAAAATAAAATAGCAATACTTATTTCCGGTCGTGGCAGTAATATGAAAGCGATCGTGGAAAATGTGCAAAACGGAATACTGAAAGGACTTTGCGAAGTTATTGTAGTTTTTTCCAATAAGATTAATGCTCCCGGATTGGAAATCTCAGAAAGTTTTGGGCTCGATACAAAAGTAATAGAATCCAAAGGGAAGAAACGTTCAACTTATGATGCGCTTCTGTACGAGTATCTAGACTCCTTAGATCCGGATTACATCATACTTGCTGGTTATATGAAGATAATTAGTTCCAATGTTGTTCAGAGGTTTAGAAACAGAATCATTAATATCCATCCTGCAGATACTGCTCTGCATCAAGGCTTACACGGTTATGAATGGGCTTTTGAGAATAAGATGGAATCTACCAAAATAACAGTTCATTTTATAGATGAAGGTCTTGATACAGGCCAGGTAATTGCTAAACGAGAAGTAGATTTAAAAGGTGCAACAACTCTGGAAGAAGTGGAAAAAAGAGGGCTGGCAGTAGAGCATGTTTTTTATAGTGAATGTCTAAAGAAAATATTAACCGCAAAGAGCGGAAAGGCGCAAAGGAAAGGATATAATGAATAGGGAGCAACTTGAAGCGATTGGAAAACAAATAGTTGACGCTGCCTTTCAAGTGCATAAGGAACTTGGTCCTGGTTTACTTGAATCTGCTTATGAAGCTTGTCTTGTTTCTGAACTTATTGAACGAGGATTGAGAGTTGAAAGACAGAAAACTCTGCCAATTTTCTACAATGGTAAAAAGCTGGATGCAGGTTACAGATTAGATTTGCTTGTTAAAAATGAAATAATAATTGAATTGAAAGCAATAGAAAAATTTCTACCAATACATGATGCACAACTAATTTCATATCTTAAACTTTCAAAGAAAAAACTAGGTTTCTTAATTAATTTCAATGTAACTTTAATCAAAAATGGTATAAAAAGAAAAGTAAACAAAATTTAAAATTTGCGTCCTTTGCGGACTTAGCGGTTAAAAAGAAAATATGAAAAAAATAGCAATTATTGATTTTGGCGGACAATACACTCATCTCATCGCGCGTAGAATCCGTGATCTGGGAGTTTTCAGCGAGATCGTACACCCCGAAAGTTTTAAAACAAATGAAGAGATTGTCGGAATAATATTCTCGGGTGGACCGCAATCCGTAAATGCGGAAGATGCGTTCAGAATTAATCTCGAGATTAATAAAAATGAGACCCCGATTTTAGGAATTTGTTACGGACATCAACTTCTGGCAAAGATGATCGGTGGAGAGATCGAAAACGGAGAAAATAAAGAATACGGTTTCACTAACATAATCTGCCAAACTGATGCTGTTCTTTTTGATGGATTAGAAAAAGAACAAAAAGTATGGATGAGCCACGGAGATCACGTTTGTAAATTACCAAAAGGTTTCAAGATTACCGCTTCCAGTAATTCCATAAAAATTGCAGCTTATGAATCCGAAAAGTATCTTGGCTTTCAGTTCCATCCAGAAGTTACACATACAACAAACGGGATGAAGATGCTGGAAAATTTCATCGATATTTGTACTAAAGAAAGAAACTGGAATGTAAAGAGTTTCAAACACCAATTGATAAATGAAATCCGAGAAAAAGTAGGAAACAGGAAATTAGTTTTACTTCTTTCGGGCGGTGTGGATTCTCTGGTTGCTTTGGAGCTCTGCATCCAGGCAGTTGGTAACGAGAATGTTTATTCCATTCACATCAATACGGGTTTTATGCGTTTGAACGAATCGAAAGAGATCATGGAGCACTTTGCAAAACTCGGTTTCAAAAATATCAAGATAATTAATGCTGAAGGACAATATTTAAAGGAACTAGAAGGAATTGTCGATCCTGAACAAAAGCGAATGATAATTGGCAAATTATTCGTTGACATTGCCAATGACGAGCTTTCCAAACTTGATCGAAATACCGACTGGATGTTAGTACAGGGTACTATCTATCCTGATACTATCGAAAGTGGTTCCACAGATAAATCTGCCAAGATAAAAACGCATCACAATCGGGTTGATGAGATAGAAAAACTGATTGCCGAAGGAAAGATCATCGAACCCATAAAAGAGCTTTATAAAGATGAAGTTCGAAAGTTAGGAAAAGAACTCGGACTTCCGTACAAACTTGTACATCGTCACCCATTCCCGGGTCCGGGATTAGCTATTCGTGTAATTTGTTCAGATAAAACAGAACCGCAAATTGATTACACAAAAGAAGAAAATTTTATGAACGAGATTCTCTCGGAATTCGATATGCAGGGTAAAACTCTTCCTATTAAAAGCGTGGGAGTTCAGGGAGATTTCCGAACTTATCATCATCCTGCTGTGGTTTGGTTTAAAGAAGATACACACAAATCCTGGGAAATGATTAATGATTGTTCTTCTAAAGTAATAAATAAATTAAAAACGGTAAATAGGCTTGTTTTTTCTATGAAACCTGCCGGGAATTTGCAGCTTGAAAAGTTGTTTCTGGAAAAACAAAACCTGGATGAACTGAGGAAAGTGGATGCAATTTTACGAAAAAAAACAGATGATATAAAAGAGATCTGGCAAATGCCGGTGGTTCAATTACCATTAAGAAACGCTGATAACAGGTTATGTTATGTTATGCGACCTGTCTGCTCTATGGATGCAATGTCTGCCAGCGTGTATGAAATGAATTTCAGCTATTTGAAAGATATTATTTCAGAAGTTCAAAATAAAGAAAATATCGGTTATATTTTCTATGATATTACCACCAAACCACCGGGAACTATTGAGTGGGAATAAAAATATTTGACTCTTTTTTAAAGTTACTAAAATCGTCTTAAATATAAAATTATCTGGAGGATATAATGAAAAAATCGATTATAATTGTATTAGCTGGATTAATGATTCTTACATTTTTTATTTTTATTAACAGCTGTGCAAAGAAAGAGAAGGTGATTAAAATTGGTGCGATATTACCGTTGACTGGAGGTGCTGCCAAGTATGGAGAGAGCGCTAAGAGAGCTATTGATTTGGCTGTCGAGGAAATAAATTCAACTGGTGGTATCAAAGGGAGTAAAATTAAAGTAATCTACGAAGATGATCAAGCCTTACCTGACAAAGGGGTTTCAGCGATTCAAAAGCTAATAACAGTTGATAAAGTACCTGTCGTTATTGGTGCAATGCCGAGTTCGGTTACTCTTGCTATGGCTCCCATTGCAGAAAAGAATAAAGTCGTTCTTTTCTCGCCTGCGTCTTCTAATCCTAAAATCACAGAAGCTGGTGATTATATCTTTCGGAATGATGTGTCGGACATATTTGAAGGTGGTAAAATGGCAGATGAAGCCTGGCGAAGGCTAAAATTTAGGAAAATTGCAGTATTATATATCAATAATGACTATGGTGCTGGTATTAAGGATGCTTTTGTTTACAGTTTTACAATATTAGGAGGAGAAATTGTTGTCACTGAAAACTTTGAACAAGGTACTACTGACTTTCGGACTCAACTCACAAAAATTAAGCAGGACGATCCAGAAGCCGTTTATATTGTAGGTTACAAGGAACAAATCCAGATATTGAAACAATTCAGGGAACTTGGTTTAAAATCTCAGATATTGGCCACAATAATGCTAGAGGACCCAGAGATAATACAGAAAGTAGGTGACTCTGCCGAAGGAGCTATTTATACTTACAGAGCTTATGATCCTAACAGTGAGCAAAAAGAGATTAAGGAATTTGTTGAGAATTTCAAAGTTAAATATGGTATAGAGCCTGATAACTGGGCTGCACAATGTTATGATGCTTTAAATATAATAGCTCTGGCAATTAAGGACAGTGGTTATAATTCTGATAGTATTAAAAAAGCTCTTTATGGTATAAAGAACTTTCCTGGTGTGTCGGGATTAACTACATTTGATGAAAATGGTGATGTGATTAAACCGATAAAACTTAAAACTGTGAAAAATGGAAAATTTGTAATAATTTCTGAATAATATTATAAAGTTCACTACTCACAGATAACCTATTGGAGCGTAGAATATGGATAGTAATTTCTTAACGGTTTCCACCTTTTTTATTTTTGCAGAATCGGTAATTTTTGGTTTGATGTTTTCATTTTCATATTTATATACAAAAAATTTATTAGGTGAAGTTGATGCAGTAGAAGTTAAACTAAATAAATACAAGAAAATTATAAAGGAGACAAACGAAAACGAAAAAGTTGAATTATTCCTTTCAAAAGTTGATTTAAAAAAGTCTCCCAAGAAAAAGTTAAAAAAAAAAATCCTAAAGCTGGATGGACTTGAAAAGTATATACAAAAAACAATAGAGAACATCACAGGTTTTTTTGAGATAACAGACCTAATTATATTCATGGCAGGCATATTTTGGGTATTTACTACAATATGGGGAATAATTGTAATTGCCTACATATTTTATAGACCCTGTGGTAACCAACTTTTATATATAACGCCAATTTTAGCAATTGTAGGTATTTTATCCATTTTGTTCTTAATTTATAAATTTTGCAAAAAATACTTTATCAAAAATTGGATTTTGATAGTGATGTCACTTGCCACCTTAGGTGTTTGTTGGGGATTTTGGATTCTAATAGATAAATTTTTATATGTTTGTGTATTTGCGTTACTACCTTGCATAATTACATCTTATATTGGAGCATGGTTTTTGAGTGGTTTTTTCTATAAACCATTAACGTCTTTATTTTTGCTAAGAAAATTTTTAAAGCGTGCAGAAGAACGTGCAGAAGAATTAAACACTTAATAGAAACGGACTTAAAAAAAGAATAGAGCTAGATGAAAAAACATAATTTTATCGCTTTAGTGAGAAATAAAAAAGCTGAAAATAAATATTATTTTGATTTTACGTTACAAGACCCTTATGAGCATTTAGGATTGGAATATTTACAGGCATCACTAGAAAAGTTTGGTTACAAGGTTAAGTTATTTGATATGGTGGCTACTGAAATGGAAAGTAATTATGTTTTAAAAGAGATTAAGAGTATCAGACCTATAATAGTTGGTTTCTCATTAGAAAGCCATTCACTTACCGAGTCCATGAAAATGGCAAAGGAAATAAAGCAAGAATTGAAAGATATTCACATTACTGTGGGAGGGCATCTAGCCACTTGTGCTGCGGTAGAATTGCTTAAGGACTGTAATTTTTTTGACTCGGTTGTTATAGGCTATGGAGAACAAATTATTATAGAAATGGCTGAGAGAATTTCAAATAGTCTGTCTTTAGAAGGTATATCTGGCATTTTTCTACGCTATGGTAATCAAATAATAAAAAATACCCCACAAGAATTTCCTTCAAATATTGATAATATTCCCTTTCCTACTAGAAGCATTCTCAGGTGTTGTAGATCTCAAGGTTGTTTGCCATCAGCCAGAATGATCACGAGTCGTGGTTGTACATTTAGTTGTGCTTTTTGTACTACACCCCCTTTTCTTATTTCTCAAAATTGCGATAAGTGGATGGCTCGATCTCCTGAGAATGTAACAGATGAGATTTCCGAACTAATTAGTACTTTTGGAACCAAAGTTATCATTTTTTGCGATGATAACTTTATTGGACCAGGTGAGTTTGGAAGGAAAAGAGCGAAAGAAATTGCAAATTTGATAATCAAAAGGAATTTGAACATCCATTTTTGGATTTTATGTAGAGTAGATAGCTTCACCATAGAGGATGATACCTTTTTATGTCTTTTAAAGAAGGCTGGACTTTGGGGAGTGTCATTAGGCATAGAATCAGGTTCAGATTCGCAATTAAATGCTTATAAAAAACAAACGAGTGTAGCCATAAATGAGTCTATAGTGAGATTGTTCAAGAGAAATAACATTATAGTTGAATGTGGATTTATAATGTTTTATCCATATGTTACATTCCATGAGCTTAAAAAAAATGCCAAGTTTCTATATGGAATCGAAGAATCGAGTATCTTCCGATATTTTACTGATCGGCTGGAGCTATATCCCAAAGTCGGGTTCATTAAAGATTTAAAACAAAGAAATCTGCTTATAGATAATTATCGGTATGACTCAATATATGGTTATGAATTTTTAGATCCAAGGGTAGAAGATTTTATTCGTATACTAGATAACATTAAGACAGATGTCAAGTTCATAGATGAAATTATTTGGGATTTTAAACGACTTTCGCAGTTGATAGTTTTCTTCGTTGACGAATGTCAAAATATTCCAACGATGCATGAATTAGCAGAGGAACTTTTTCAAATAAAAAAAGCATTTGAAGATGTAGAAAGTAATATTGGAAAGATAAATTATCAAGAATTTTTAAAGTATATAGAAATAATTTTTGATAAAAAAGAACACCTCAAATATAATTTCGTTAAAGATAGGCATAAAAACCGATTGATCAAAGAAATTAAAAGATTGATAAAGCACACCAAAGACCTACAGAAACTAGAGAATAAATTAAGAGGATTAGAAGATGGCAATTTACTGGAATGTTTTTTTGAATCTTCATCATATAACAGATTATGTAATTTATGAAAAGAATAGATTCAACTAATTTACATAATTTCTATTGTGGTTATTATCTATCAGGAATTAAGAAGTGCTCTTACAACTTATATTAAATAGTGTCATATCAGGCAGTATCTATGCCCTTGTAGCTATAGGTTTTACTGTCATTTACAGAACAGTAAAATTCTTCCACTTCGCCCATGCAGTAGTCTTTACTTCAGGAGCATATTTTACTTTTCTTTTCCATAAATTATTTGGTTTCTCAATTTATTTCTCAATCCCATTTGCAATTATTTTTGCATTGCTTCTCGGTTGTTTAATAGAAAAATCAATTTACAAACCTTTAAGAAAAAAACAAGCATCTTCAATGATACTGCTTTTATCATCCCTGGGGATTTACATCTTATTACAAAACCTTATCTCAATGGTTTTCGGAGATGATACAAAATCTATCCGTACAGGTATTGTAAAAGAAGGAATAAATATTTTCGGTGCAAGAATAACTCCCATACAAATTACTATAATTATCACTTCCATTATCATAACCACACTTCTACTGCTTTTTCTTAAAAAAACCAAAATCGGTAAAGCAATGCAGGCAGTGGCAAATGATGCGGAACTTGCAAACATTTCCGGTATAAACAGCGATAGAGTAATTTTATCAGCTTTTGCTATCGGTTCAGGTCTGGCAGGTCTGGCAGGAATCCTGGTTGCCCTGGATGTGGATATGACGCCGACTATGGGAATGAATGCTTTAATGATGGGAGTGGTTGTTGTGATTATCGGAGGAGTAAATAGTATCCCGGGAATTGTGTGCGGAGCTTTGCTGCTTGGTTTTGCACAAAATTTTGGTGTATGGTATATCAGTTCACAGTGGAAGGATGCAATAGCATTTGGGATTCTGATACTATTTTTGTTATTCAAACCGGAAGGTTTCTTTGGTAAAAAGATGAGGAAAGTAAGTGTTTAAATATTCACCGCAACCGTCTTCGTTGCACTACGCCATGTCAAAAAGGCGCGGAGGACGCAGAGGATTTAACATAAAAGACAAATTAAGCACTGAAAACACCGAAATACACCGAGGATTGATTTCCTTAATTTCTGAGGTAGATGTAATAACTCAACCTGTTTGCCTGCCTTAGGCATGACCAGGTCGAGAATAGTAACGACCAGGCTGGTCGTTTTACGGGTGTAGATGAGATTTTAATTTTTGCCATTAACTCTCAATCCCCTGTTCAATAAATAGGCGTGATCAATCTGATTGAACGATGGAATATGTTGATTATGTGACTAGAAATGATTAAAGAAAATATACAGAATCGATGTATCGAATGAAGATTGAAGGTGTGGTTTTTATCTTGACACTCAAATAGATGTTCGGAAAATTGCTCTGTTCGGTCAGACCGAACATTAAAAAATAGCGATCATTTTCAGGGAGAAGAAATTGTTAGAAAAAGATATTGTTAATAAATGCATTCAAATTATTAAAAAATATTCTCCCATAAAAACAATTTCTACAAAAGAAATTAATACTTACCAGAATAAAAGAACTGATGCCTTCCTGAACGTTACAACAGATTCTGGTTTAGTTCAATTTGTAGTAGAAGTAAAAAGAATTCTAAAAAGGCCATTGCCTTTAAATCTCTTTTTTGAAAACATTTCCGAAGATAAAATTCCTTTAATTATGGCAGAATATGTCAATTCTTCCATAGCAGATGAACTGATTCGCAAACAGGTAAATTTTGTAGATTGCCAGGGTAATATCTTTATTAATATTCCGGGCAAGATTTATATCGATGTAAAAGGTAATAAACCGGAAAAACAAAAAGAGAAACAACCTACAATTCTTTTTAATCCTAAAGGAATGCAGCTTTTAACGATTCTTTTAAATGATGAAAGCTTATTAAATAATTCTCTACGGAGTCTTCAAAATATGGCAGGAATTTCTCTGGAACGAACTTCAAAAGTAATGCACGAATTGAAAGAGAACGGATATATCTGGCAAACGAAAAAGAACAATTTTAAATTTAGAAATAAGAAAGTAATTTTTGAAAGGTGGCTTGAAAATTATGGAGAGCGTTTACGACCAAAACTTCTGCTCGGAACATACAGGATTTCTCCAACAATGTGGCAACAAACAGCAGATATTCTTAAAATTAACAATTTCAAATCAGTTTTTACCGGTGGATTTGGAGCTGAAATGTTAACTCAATATTATCAAGCTAAAATAATGGATATTTTTATTACTGAAAATGAGGTAGCTAAAGTAAAAAACAAACTTAGACTTCTCCCTGCAGAGGATTATAATTTAAGATTATTTAATTTATTTTCTGATGAAATAATATTTAAGTATAATGGGGAAAATATAGCACATCCATTACTTATCTATGCAGAATTAATTTATCAAGGTGGTGATAGGGAATTAGAAACTGCAGAGATTATATATAATCGATATCTCAAGGATTTATTCTAATTCTTTTATTCCACTGGGAAGAGGGTTTTTAACAATATGGAACTTACTAAGGAATTGATTCATATATTTCAAAAGTTATCTAATCTTTTTAAAAAGGAAAATATTAATTTTGTTCTTATTGGTGCAACAGTTCCGCTTATACTTATCGATTTAAAAGAAAAAAATGGTACAAGTTTTGGAATAAGACCAACAAAAGATTTAGATTTTACTGTTTTGATAAAAGATTGGAGATCTTTCAAAGAACTTAAACAATTACTTTATAATATTGGATTTGTACAAAAAAATAATAATCCAGAGCATAGATTTTTTTATAACAATTACATGGTTGATATTATTCCCTATAATGAAAAACTAGTTAAAGAAGGTTATTTAACATTTCCAGAAACTCAAAATAAAATCAATGTTACAGGATTTGACAAACTGTTTATTTATGCACAATCAGAAAATTTTTCAGAAAAATTATCTATTCCTATAATTCCTCTATCTCTTTTCGTTTATTCAAAAATTTTAGCTTATTCAGATCGTGAACTAACTAAAGATTTAGAAGATATAATATATTGCTTGAAACATTATGAAGAATCCAGTATCAGTGAGCGGAGATTTGATATTGTTGGTGAGTTGGAAATATCTTATGAAAAGAGTGGAGCTTATCTTTTAGGTAAAGATCTATCTGAAATTTTATCTTCTCAAGAACAAAATATAGTTAATGAATTTCTGAATAAGTTTAATGATGAATATTCTCCAATTATTTTGAAACTTAACTCAAATGATATTGATACTCAAAAGGAAATCCTGGATCTATTTTTGTCTTTTAAAAAGGGAATGAGTTTAACATGACCTATCTTCTTCATATTTTAATTTTCATTGGGATTTATATCATTTTATCAATCTCTCTAAATCTACTTGCTGGATATACTGGTATTCTCTCGATCGGTCACGCAGCTTTTTATGGGATCGGTGCTTATGTTGCAGCTTTAATGGCTCTCAAATTAAACAGTCCTTTTTTGCTGAACATATTTCTGGCAATTATTGCATCTGCAATTATAGGAGCTTTGGTTGGAATTCCATCTTTGCGGATTAAAGACGATTATTTTATTATTGCTACTTTTGCTTTCCAGATAATTGTATTCAGTATTTTGAATAACCTGGTTTCATTTACCGGTGGTCCGATGGGACTTCCCGGAATTCCTCAACCTGTAATTTTGGGAATTAAAATTTCTTCACATATCAGTTTTTCAATTTTAATCACAATTCTTTGTGCTTTTACATTTTATGTCTCGAATAAGATCGTGAAATCTCCTTTTGGCAGGATTCTTAAAGCGATCAGGGAAGATGAGATTTTTGCTCAGTCTCTGGGCAAGAATATCTCTGCTTATAAAGTAAAAATATTTATGATTAGTGCAGGTCTGGCAGCAATTGCTGGAGTTATGTATGCCACTTATATAACATATATCGATCCGACCAGTTTTACGGTAATGGAATCGATTTTCATAATTTCAATAGTGATAATTGGTGGTGCTGGTAATTTATGGGGTTCAGTTCTGGGAGCTATAGTTTTGGTAATGTTGCCGGAAGCTCTTCGTTTTATCGGTTTACCAAATGCAGTTGCAGCGAATATCCGCCAGATGCTTTATGGAGGATTGCTTGTAGCATTTATGCTCTGGCGTCCGCAAGGATTTATCGGCGAATATACATTTAACAGGAATAATGAAAAATGAGTTTTATTTTAGCCACGAATTATCACGAATATGAGAACAAGACCTTACGGATGGTTGAGGAACGAGACCTCCGTAATGGTCGGGAAATTAAGTCAACCATTGCGTTATTCTCGTTCCCAAGCCCCAGCTTGGGAATTTGGTGATGAATGGGCTACAAAGCTGGGGCTTTGTAACCAGAAGCAAGGTTTAAAATTAAAATATGAAAGAATTATTAAAAATCCAAAACTGTAACAAACATTTCGATGGCATCACTGCTCTCGATAATTTCAATTGTGAAATAAGTAAAAATGAAATACTCGGACTTATAGGTCCAAATGGGGCAGGAAAATCTACTCTCTTTAATGTTATAACCGGTTTTATCCCCGCTGATTCAGGAATGATTAATTTTAAGAATTTTAACATTTCAAAGAAAACTCCTTCAAAAATAAATAATTACGGAATTTCCCGAACCTTCCAGGATTTAAGATTGATCCGGCAAATGACAGTTCTGGAAAATGTTTTATTAGCCTTCAAAGATCAACCCGGAGAACATTTGGAAAATGTTTTTTTCAGAAACAATAAAGTAAAAAAGATAGAATCGGAAAATAAGAAAAAAGCAATGGAATTACTAAAAAATACTGGAATTCTTAATAAAGCAAATGACCTGGCAGATGATCTATCTTATGGTCAGCAGAAATTGTTAAGCCTTCTCTGTTGTCTTGCTTCCGATGCGGAACTTCTGCTTCTGGATGAACCAATTGCTGGGATAAATCCTGCTATGATAGAAAAGATATTATCGATAATAAATGAACTTCCAAAGCAAGGAAAATCAGTGATCATAATCGAGCATAATATGGATGCTATCAATAAAATTTGTAATCGTGTGGTTTTTATGGATGCCGGGAAAAAAGTAAGCGAAGGAACTCCAGCAGAAGTTCGAAACGACCCCAAAGTCATTGAAGCATATCTGGATTAAATTATGATAGAAATTAGAAATCTTGAAACCGGTTACGATAAAAAACAGGTTCTTTTTGATATTTCGATGAATGTATCGGAAGGTGAGATCGTTTCAATTATTGGTCCGAATGGAGCAGGAAAATCAACAATTTTAAAGGCAATTTGCGGAATTATTCCAATATGGAAAGGTGATATACTTTTTAGTGATAAAACTATAAAAAAAAATACAATCGCAGAAAATATTAAATCAGGTTTAACTTTTGCACCTCAAGGAAATAGAGTTTTTGATGAACTTACAGTGAAAGATAACCTGGAACTTGGTGGCTATTTATTGGATAAGAAAAAATTAAAGAAAAGAATTGAACAGACTTTTGAGACTTTCCCGATTTTGAAAAAAAGAACAAAACAAATTGCTGGTAAACTCAGTGGGGGAGAACAGCAAATGCTTGCACTTGCTCGAGCATTAATTCCTGAACCTAAATTACTCTTACTCGATGAACCATCACTCGGTTTGGCTCCGAATTTACTTGGAGACGTTTATCAGAAGTTAGTCGAAATAAATAAAGAGTTTGGTATTTCAATGTTGATTGTTGAACAGAAAGTTAATGATGTTTTGAAAATTTCAGACAGAACTTATTCGATTAAACTAGGAAAAATTGCATTTGAAGGAAAACCGGAAAAACTGATTGGTAATAAAGAGAAATTGAAAGAATTATTTCTTTGATATTACCTTCAAACTACACGTCCCTGTCCAGGCGAATAGAGGAAATTAATAATTATTAATGATGAATTAGTAATCATTTACTAAAATGTTTGAATAATTTAAGGAGTATATATGATACCAATCAAACCAGATATACCAATAAAACGTAAAGATGATGATGTATTAAACAGAAAAAAATTTGCAATAGACTTAGCAGAATTAGTCGTTAATTACAATTCTAAAGAAAGTTTAGTTCTTGGGATATATGGTAGTTGGGGGTGTGGTAAAACATCAATAATAAACATGACAAAAGAGACATTCAAGGAATTAAAGGATAAAGGAAAACCTTCAATTGTAATTGATTTTAATCCCTGGAATTATCCTGAAATAACAAAATTAACTGATAAGTTTTTAGAAACTCTAAAAAAGAATTTAATAAGTAGCGGTGTAAAAAATGTAAAGGAACTTATTAACTTATTAACAACCTATATTGGAGTCCTTGATTTAATCCCAATAATCGAACCCAGATGGATATTGATAAAAAATATTATAAAATTTATTCTTAAAGTATTTCAGAAAAAAGAGAAACAAAAACAACAAAAGATTAAATTAAATACAACAACAATTAAGGAAGAAATTAATAAAATATTAAATAAAATTGATCCAAAAATAATCGTTATTATTGATGATATTGATAGATTGACATCAAGGGAAATAAAGAAAGTATTTCAACTTATTAGAATGATAGCAGATTTTAATAATACGATATACATACTGACTTTTGATTATGCTGT
>JAGLWO010000601.1 GCA_023133395.1 Candidatus Cloacimonadota bacterium
TATTTCCTGAAACCGGAAAAGTAACGCAAAAGAAATTCTTTGACCTGAATGAAATCGTAATTTCCCTGCGTGGTAGACCGGATCTTCGCATCCACACTGCCGATGATGAACTGTATATTTTCGATTACAAAACCGGAAGTAGTAATAATAGAAAAATCAGAAAATATAATGAGCAATTACAGTTGTATGAATTAATAAACTATCTCATCGAATCACCGGAATTAGTAAATAAACTTAACTCCTATCTGTTCTTTATTGAAGAGAAAAACCTATCGAATTTAACTAAAAGGATCGATCTGAAAGAAGCAATAATAGAGGTCGTTCAAAATGTTTTGGAAAGCGGTTTTTCATTAGCAAAATCGAAAGACGAATATGAAGATATCGAGATCACACGCCGGGATTTAAAGATGAAGCTAGAGCTGATAAAATGAAGCCGACGTTCATTCGAGCCAGCGCTGGAACCGGAAAAACCTACCGCCTTTCATTGGAATTCATTAACCTGCTGCTTTCGCAAAGAGTGGATTTCAAAGAAATTCTGGTTATCACTTTCACCAATAAAGCAACTGCGGAGATCAGGGAACGAATTTTCGAACATCTACAAAACATCGTTCATAAAACCGAAAAAGCACAAGAAATAATAAAAGGTTTGAAGGTAATTAACCCGGAATTAAAATTCGATGCGGAAGATATTGAATTCTTGAAAAACACTTATCAGAAAATGCTCACTAATAAATCGGAGGTAAACATCAGCACGATAGATTCGTTCATCAATGCGGTTTTCAGCGGGATTATCGCTCCTTTCCGGAACATCGTGGATTACAGGATCGATAATAACATCAATGATGAATATCTCCCTGAAATTTATCAGCACATTTTGAAAGATGATAATCTAAAACTTTATGAAGATATTTTCCTGGAAGCAAAACGTAGAAACCTGGAACAATTCAATAATTTTATTAAAGATGTTATTAATTATCGCTGGCTGTTCGAGTTCATCGATCTATCAATATTTTCCGAAACCGATATTGAAAAAGAGATAGAAAAATGTTTTCTGTCTTACAAAAAGAAATTGGGTGAATTCCTGCAATTTCTAACAAATGAGATCAAAATCTATCTGGGGAAAAATAATGAAAAAATAACCTGGGATAAACTGATCCAGAAAAATTATTATGAACTATTGGAAGGGCAGATCGATTTTAATTCGCTTGAGGCGGATGACCTTTACAACCAACTTTACAATTGTTTATATGAAAAGAAATTCATCGAAGAAAATTATGCACTCCTTCTGGATGATAAGAATTTATGGATGGGAAACAGGATCAGAAATCCGGAATTGAAACCAATTTTCCAGGCAACACAACATAAATTAGCCGGGTATTTATTTTATGATAAAGCGTTAAATGAACAGTTTAATATTATTTCCCTGGCTGTAGAAATTCTGAAAATCTACGATAAAATAAAATTTAGAGATAAGATATTTACTCATTCCGATATAAGTTATTATACTTTCCGATATTTGTACGATAAAGATCTTTCTATCATTGAAAACAAGAACGTTCTCAACATTTTTTATGAACAGCTTTCTTACAACATCCGCTTTATTCTGATCGATGAATTCCAGGATACCAGCATTCTTCAATGGAAAATTTTCCAACCTCTTATTAATGAAACGTTGAGTGGCGAAGGGCAAAAACCGTATGGCGGATTAATAGTTGTGGGAGATGAAAAACAAGCGATCTACGGTTGGCGTGGTGGTGAGCGCAGATTGCTTGCAGGTTTCCATGAACTTCTAAACTTTGATATGCAAACGGATTCATTGACTACTTCCTTTCGCAGCAAACCGGTCCTGATGAACTGGATCAACAGGCTGTTCGGTTCCGAATTTCTCAACTTTGATGATAGTTGGAATTATATTAATATAGAAAGTAATAAAAAACAGGATGGTTTTGTACAAGTTCATTTCAGGAATCGGGAAAAGTTCGAGGGAGTTCAGGAAGAAAAGCTGGATCAGGTTCACATCTATCATGAATTTGTGAATGAAACGCTTTTACCACTGATAAATGAGGGAAAAATCACGCTGCACGATTCTGCCATCCTGATGAGAAAAAACAAAGAACTTGAAGAAATGGCATCCGTGCTGGATGAAGCAGGGATCAGCTACACATTGGAATCTTCCGGTTCGCTGTTCGATCACCGGGCAATAAAACCGATCCTTCATGTTCTGAAATTTATAGTTTATGAAGACCCGATCGAATTGATCAAATTCCTGCGTTCGGATATTGTGTTGATACATCCAAAAGAACTAAAACAAAGCCTGAACGCTTATAAAAATGCAGCTAATCTTGATGAATTTTTTCAACAAACTTCAGATAATCGTTATTTGGATATTCTTCAAAAGATCAAAATTAAAAGGAATTCAATTGTAAATACCGTCAAAACGATTGTGGAAGAATTCAATATTACAAAACTATTTTCATCCGAAATAGAATTGAAAAATATTCATAGATTTTTAGGAATTGCAATCGAGTTTGAAAACACCAATCATGAGCATACCATCGATCTTCCCGGATTTTTATCTTATTGCCGGGCACTTGCAGAAAAGGACGAATATTCCCAGCTCGGACAAACCTATTCTGATGCTATCAAACTGCTCACTATCCATAAATCCAAAGGACTGCAATTCGAAACCGTTTTCACACTTTTTGACGTAACTTCTACTCTGGGGGGGAATTATCCCGGTTTGAAACTATATTACAATTTTGAAGATAACTTTCACGATCTCCAGGATTTTGCTTTAACCTACAATTTCGATAAAATCCTCAAGAAATCCGATAAAAAAGAACTGGTTGCGATAGTTGAGAAAAGAGATGCTGGTGAAGAATTGAACAATATTTATGTGGCTTTAACCAGAGCAAAAAATAATCTCTTCATCTATCTGCATTACACTAAGAAGGGAAATCTTGAGAAATTTATCGGGGAAATCAATGATGAAAGTTCCGTTCTGAAAAATATTACAAAAACAATTTTCAATGAGTTTTCCAATGATATGAAATCCATCTCTGATGTTCATCAAATAATTGAATATGGAAAAATAACCAGAGATATCTCCGAAGAAGAAATCAAGAAATCTGCTTCTTTACCATTTGTTGGAAAATACCTGGACATTTTCAACTGGGAAGATCTTTCCGAGAAAGAACAGGAGAACATTCATCAAATTAAAAAGGAATTCTTAGAGAATCAAAGCGTTCTTACCGGGAATATTGTTCATTTTTATTTATCTAATATTGATTATGATAATGATCAAAACAGGGAAGTTGCTTTTTACAGAACAATTGCGAAATATGGAAGTTTGATGCATCGTGATGAAATTCAGGCAATTCTTGAAAAAACAAACAACATCATCAGAGAGAACATCGAACTTTTCAGTGAAGAAAATTGGGACAAGGTTTTTAATGAATATTCTGTATTCAATGCAAAGGGAAAAGAATTCCGTATCGACCGACTGATGGTGAATACGAAGAATAAAGAGATATTGATAATAGATTACAAAACCGGTGCACACTATGAAGAGGAGCAGCTTGACAAATATGAAGAGATTATTGAAAAGTTGGCTGTGGTGAAAAAAGATAAATATAGAGTGAAGACAAGATTTGTGGAAGTGCGAATTTAGCCACAGATGAACGCAGATGAGAGTAAGAGAACTCCCCTAAATCCCCTCTTTATCAAAGAGGGGACACCCTGCTTTTTCACTCTCGTTACGAAGTTGCACTTCGTAACGCAAATGTATGCGAAGTTAAACTTCACTTTCAATTATGTTCACAAGTCCAACTTGTGAACAAGAAAAAAAAATATTTCCGGGAGAAATAAATAATGAGCAAACTAATGATAAGTGTATCAGGTGTCAGGGGAATATTCGGTGAATCTCTGACGCCTGAAATCTCACAGAAATATGCTTCCCATTTCGGGATTTATTGTGATCATGGAAAAATTATTGTGGGAAGAGACTCACGAACCAGCGGTCCGGAAATGTTTCGTGCTGTCTCCACCGGTTTAAAGAGCGTCGGTTGTGATGTAGTGGATCTGGGAATTGTTTCTACTCCAACTGTTTTGCTTGCTGTGGAAGAATCTGATGCGAAAGGTGGAATTTCCATAACAGCATCACATAATCCTGCAGAGTGGAACGCAATGAAGTTCGTTAGTGAGAACGGTATGTTCCTTTTCCCACGAGAAGCACAAAAGTTTATAGATTCTCTCGATGAACTGATTGGACTTACAGACAGTGATAAAACAGGCAAACTTACACAGGATACGGAAGCTACAAATCGTCATATTAAAAAGATCCTGAATATCTCATATCTTGATATTGAAAAAATACGATCTAAGAAATTCAGAGTTGTTATTGATTCCGTGAATGGTGCCGGTGGCTTGATCTCTCCCCGATTGTTGAGAGATTTGGGCTGCGAAGTAATCGAACTGAACAGCGAACCGACCGGCATCTTCGCTCATACTCCCGAGCCTTTGAACAAAAACCTGAAGCAATTGGAAGAAGCTGTAGCAGTCCATAAAGCCAATATCGGCTTTGCCACCGATCCCGATGTGGACAGACTGGCAATTGTTGATGAAAATGGAAAATGCATCGGAGAAGAACTTTCACTTCTTTTAGCTGAGAAATTCATACTTTCTAAAGTGAAAGGAGATATTGTAACCAACCTTTCATCTTCGATGGCTTCGGAAGATATTGCAAAAGAATTTGGAGTTAAAGTGCATCGAACTAAAGTGGGCGAAATAAATGTCGGGAAAAAAATGAAGGAAATAAACAGTCCTGTGGGTGGTGAAGGTAACGGTGGCATCATTTGCCCGGAAGTACACTACACACGTGATGCTCCTGCCGGAATGGCATTGATCCTGGGTTATATGGCTGAACAAGACAGACCGATATCTAAACTTGCTGATGAAATCCCGAAATACTACTTTGCTAAAGATAAGATAAAAGTCGCTCCGGAAATACTGGATGATGTTATGGTTAAAGCAGAACGCATCTTTGCAGGATATAACATTGATAAAACTGATGGTTTGAAAATATTAGGCGATAAATACTGGATACACCTTCGTAAAAGCGGAACAGAACCCATTATCCGGGTTTACGTGGAAAGTGATTCTCCTGAAAAATCGCAGGAATTATGCAGAGAGACGATAGATAAGTTGGTGTAAGAACCCTTTGGCTTGTCGCGGCGGAGTACCACGAAGACGGAAAGGGGGAATTAAAGGGGGTTTAATTATTTTGTGGTTGACGTTTATCATACAATTTCACAGTTTTTCTTTTTATTAAGGAATTATAAAATGAATATTTACAGAAAATAAGCAACATGGTTTTAGGAGTGATATTATGATTAAATTTATTAAGCTAAATATTGAATCTATAATTGCTATTATTTTATTTTCAATTATTATCCTCTTGAAAAGTAACTCAATAATTGACGAAAGACTTTTTTTAGGATTACTAGGAGCAGTTGCAACCTTATATTTTGGAATTGTGAAGTTTAAAATTGAGAATGACAAGTTATTTAAAGAACTATTTAAGGAGTTCAATGACAAATATGATAGTCGTTTTAATGATTTAATAAATGAACTAAGAAATGACAATGAAAAAAAATTGAGCTTAGAAGAAAGAAACCTAATTATCGACTACTTAAATTTATGTTCTGAAGAATATCTATGGAAGAGCAAAAATAGGATTCCTAACATTGTATGGAATGCTTGGAAAGCTGGAATAAAAGAAAATTTGAAAGTTAAGCAAGTGAAAGAAATTTATAATAGAGAAATTGCAACTAAAAATGGGGAAATTTCTTTTTATGGTCTGGTTAAAGAATTAGGAAAAACTAGCAATTGCAAAAAAGATAATAAAAATCAAAATCATTAGAATTGAAGGTAAAATGAAAAAGATTCAATTGCTTTTTTTATTATGTTTTTTTGTAACATTTCTTTCTTCTAAAACTTTTATCCGTGAATACACCTATCAAGCAAGTGAAGCAGATAGTAAACTCACATCTCGTGCAATTTCTTTAGAGCAAGTTAAAAGGTTACTTCTCCAAGAAATTGGTGTTTATGTGCATTCTGAATTAGGACTGGAAACAACTGAAGTAAGTGGGGAGTTAAAAGAACTTACAGCAAAGCAAATTGAGATTATTTCTGCTGGCATTACAGAAACTAAAATTATTGAAGAGACATGGAACGGTGTAACATATTACTTAAAAGCAGAAATTGATGCAGATGAAAATGATGTAATTATGCGCTTGGATGCAATTATTGCTGATAAGGTAAAAATTAAACAGCTTGAAGATTCTCGAAAACGCACTGAAAAAGCACTTACCGAAATTGAAAAGCTGAAACAACAACTTGCTCAAACCCAGGATGAAAATGAAAAACTGAAAATACAAAAAGAATACAAACAAAGCAGTAACCAGCTTACTGCAGAGGACTGGTTTCAAAAAGGAAATATTGCTTATTATATTAGAGAATTTGGAGATGCAATTCTTTATTATCAGAAATCTGTTGAATTGTATCCGTATGCTGATACATATAGTAATATGGGATTTGTTTATGGGAAAAAAGGGAACTATAATAAAGCAATAGAATGCTATCAGAAAGCTATAGCAATAGATCCTGATTTTGCAGATGCATACTACAATATGGGAATTGCTTATGATAATAAAGGAAACTATAATAAGGCAATAGAATGCTATCAACAATCGATTGGGATTAATCCTAGTCTTGCATTAGCATATGTTAATATGGGAGTTGCTTATAATGATAAAGGCTTAAATGATAAAGCAATAGAATGTTGTCAGAAAGCGATTGAAATTAATCCTGATCTTGAAAAAGCATACAACAATATGGGAATTGCTTATAAGCAAAAAGGCAACTATGATAAGGCAATAGAATGCTATCAGAAAGCAATTAATGTCAATCCTGATAATGCATTAGCATACAATAATATGGGAACTACTTATTATGATAAAGGTAACTATTATAAAGCAATAGAATGCTTTCAGAGTGCGATATCAATCAATCTTAATGATGCAAATGCCTTCTACAATATAGGAAATGTTTATTACGATATCAAAAACTATGATAAAGCAATAGAATGCTATCAGAAAGCAATTGAAATTAATCCTGATGATTCAAGTGCATACTTAAATATGGGAGTTGCTTATGGAAAAAAGGATAACTTTAGCAGAGCAATAGAATGCTATCAGAGAGCGATAGAAATCAAACCTGATGATGCAAAATCATACTTCAACATGGGACATGCTTATGGTAACAAAGGTAACTACGACAAAGCAATAGAATGCTTTCAGAAAACTATTGAAATCAATCCTGCTTATGCAAAGGCATACTTCAGCATGGGACTTGTTTATGTAGTAAAAGGGAACGACGAGAAAGGAATTGGATACATTCAGAAAGCAGCAAGATTAGAACATAAAAATGCTCAGGTTTTTTTAAGAGAAAAAGGAATTTCTTGGTAAAAGTTTACTCCCTCGTTACGAAATGTTTACTCCGGTTTTGACGGATGTATTTCGTAACGCAATTGTACGCGAAGTTGAACTTCGCAATCTGTTTTAAAAATCCGGAGCTAAACTGAAATAGTAGGAAGGTTTACTGAAGTCGTATAAATCCGTATGCCAAGCAATATCAAACTTCAGAACAAAATAACCCATATTCAATCTGGGACCAAACCCGATACCCAATTTGAGATCTTTGAGCCTGTCATTTTCATAAAATCTCAAGTCTTTATTATCAGTCCATACGCTGCCTAAATCGATAAAAGCACTTCCCCTGAGTTGGTAGAAATAAAGCGGAAGCGGGAATGATAACTTCAAATTATCTATAAAAGGAAATCTTAGTTCGATGCTGGAAAGGAATTTTTTCTTACCTTCAATTTCCTTATTATATCCTCGAACACCGCTGAAGAAATCCATTACAAACCGCTGGTTTGTATCTCCAATGATAGCTCCTTCCAGAAGACGAAAAGCCAGGGAGTATCTCTTTTCAAAGAAAAGATATTTTCGAATATCGGAAAAAACTACAGAATAGCTTTTCTTTGTAGAAAAACTCCTGTTGAATAAAAGTGCACCTCTCCATCCGGAAACAGGTCCCACACTACCATAAATTGCATTATCGTGTACGAAAGTAATTTGAGGAGCACAAACAAGTTCAGTTTCTTTTATACTAAGGTTGTTAGGTGGGTCCTGCATATATTGAGGAAGATATTCTTCCAACCACTTTCCATTGATATCATCCCGCCAATCACGTTTAACGATATTTTTATAAAACAGGTTATCGAAATCTACCCGCCAGAATTTATTAAAAGGATATCGTAAAATCGTATAAATTCCGAATTCACGTTCCCTCTCGCGGAAATAATCACATGGAGACTCATCAGCATAAATGACTTTGTAAACCCATTCATCGTTAAGATAGAAGCAACCAACCCCATAATCTATGCGATGAGCAAGATAGAGGTAATTCAGGATTAAATCTGAGGTATCCAGGTCTCCTGAAATTCCAAGATTAATACCCAGAGAATGATTTCCCATCAGGTCGGAAAGACCGAATTGCAGTTGTGCGTAAGTTCCACCAGATGGTGAATATGCTACTCCACCCCAGAGATAATCCAGAGCAAATCGGGTTTTATAGGGTTTAATTAAAGGTTCATGTATTTCTGTAGGCTTTTTATCCAATTCGATATTGTATCTCTGGTTCATACTATCAATTTTAGTAAAATTCCCAATACCGATTTTAGTTACACTAGGAGAATATTCAGGCAATTCTTTCTTAAATTTCCTATCCGTTTTACCAAACACTTTGTAACGACTGATATCGAACTTTTCATAGAAATCATCTTTGAATTCAAATCTTTCAGGAATTTTATAATCAGCATATTCCAGATCATCAAGGGGATTTGATCTTAAATAAATATCCCATCCACCATGATAATATCCCGAAAATATCAATTCATCATCATTGGCACTGATATCACCTGCGAATACACCACCATGTACATTTGTAACTTGAGCTCTTTGTCCTGTAAGAATGTCTATAACTTCGAAATTGGTTGTTATCTCCTTCTCCGAAACAAACAGAATTTTACTTCCGTCACTATTCCAGAACGAGAAACTATTATTCTGTTTATCATCCGTAACATTATAGAATACATTTTCCTCAAGGTCATAATAGAAAATATCACCGGTCAGTTTACTGAAAACCTGATCTCTTTTTATATCTTCATTCAATGTTCGAGCAGAGGTAAAGACTATCTTTTTATCATCAGGAGACCAGCGAGGTTGATTGTCATAATAATGATCATTTGTGATCTGGGTAATTTTTCCAGTTTCTATTTCATAAACATAGATATCATTCTTCAGGTCTTTCTGACCTGCAAAAGTTATTTTCTTGCCATCTTTTGAAACATCGATCTCGTAAATTGCATCGAACTGGGGGAATGAGAAGGTGTACACAATTTCCCCGGTTTTGAAGTTCATCACATAAATCTTATCACCAAAAGAGGTCTTTGATACAAAAG
>JAGLWO010000602.1 GCA_023133395.1 Candidatus Cloacimonadota bacterium
TGTCATCATCCTTGTGAATCTAAATGCCGTGCAGGTGAAGCTGGGAAACCTGTTTCAATTAGAGGATTGAAAAGATTTGTAACTGATTATGGATTAAAACATGGTTTATGTTTGAAAACCGAATCTGTTGTAGATAGAAATAAAGAAAAAGTAGCAATAATTGGTTCCGGTCCAGCTGGTCTTATCTGTGCATTCTATCTTGCAAAAAAAGGATATCAGGCAACTGTTTTTGAGAAATTACCTGTTATCGGTGGGATGTTGATGACAGCAATTCCAAAATTCAGATTACCAAGGGAAATTCTTGATGCAGATTTAAAATTTATAAAAAGCTCCGGCTTTGAAATTCAAACTGAAAAAGAATTAGGAAAAGATTTCACTATACAGGAACTTTTTAAGCAGAATTTCAAGGCAATTTTTATTGCTACCGGAGGTCATCAATCCTGGGAATTGGGTATCCCCGGTGAAGATTCAAAAGGAGTATTATATGGATTGGAAGTATTGAAAGATATTAATATGGATAGAGAAATAGAGGTTGGTAAAAAGGTTGGAATTGTGGGTGGAGGAAATTCAGCAGTTGATGCTGCAAGAGCATTATTACGAAAGGGATTATCCGAAACAGTTACAATTTATTATAGAAGAACAATTACTGAAATGCCTGCCTACAAAGAAGAAATAGATGATGCACTTGAAGAAGGTATTGAGATAAAATTCTTAACTGCTCCCACGAAAATAATCTCTGAAAATGGAGTTCTTAAAGGTTGCGAATTTGTAAAAATGGAGCTGGGTGATGTAGACACATCAGGAAGAAGAAAGCCTATTCCTATAGAAGGTTCGGAGTTTGTTGTAGATATCGATAGTTTAGTTGTAGCTATCAGTGAATATCCTGATACTTCTTTCCTTGATAAGGAGACAGAACTAAAGGTTTCGGAAGGTGGTAATATCATAGTTGATCCGGAAACGTTACAGACAACACAGGAAGGGATTTTTGCTGGAGGAGATATTGTGATGGCTTCAAACACAGTTATTCAGGC
>JAGLWO010000603.1 GCA_023133395.1 Candidatus Cloacimonadota bacterium
GAACCTCTAACAAGAGAAGAAGAAGAAGAACTTGCCATTAAAGCAAAAAAAGGTGATAAGAAAGCAATTGATAAGCTTGTTACTGCAAATTTGAAATTTGTTGTTAAAATTGCCGCTCGCTACCAAAATCGCGGATTATCCCTTGCTGAACTTATAAGTGAAGGTAATATGGGCTTGATAAAAGCCATTGAAAAATTTGAGCCAGAAATGCACAATAAACTTATATCCTATGCTGTATGGTGGATAAAGCAGAAAATCCTATTTGCACTGGCAGAAAAGACCTCGGTTATTAGAATGCCCTTAGGAAAATCTAACATGGCAAGTAAAATCAAAATTGCTCAGGAAAAAGTTTTCCGTGAAACCGGACATAAAGCTTCGGTTGAAGAGATTTCCGAACTTACTCATCTGGATAAAAAGGTTATAGATAAAATCAGCAAACAAAAAATCAGTACACTTTCCCTGGATAGTACAAGTTTCACTAAAAAACATGAAAGAGTATCTCTAAATAATTTTCTTGAAGACACAAAAACAATCGATCCAAAAACACTTTATTACAGAGAAAAAGTGAAAGATAGTATTGAAGAATCCATTAATAAATTACCTCCCAGAGATGCATATATAGTGAAACAATACTTTGGGTTGGAAGGTGATAAAAGTAAAAATTTTGCTCAGATCGGAGAAGAATTAGGACTTTCCCGTGAACGTGTACGGCAGATTCAAAAAAAAGCTCTGCAAAAAATTTTCAAAGAAACATATAAAGAAATTGAAAACGATATTGATTATTTGATATAATGCTAATCTATTAATTTTGAAAAGGGCTATTTAGTCTCAGGCAGTTGTTTAACTGTAACCATTAAAAAATCTATTTCTCTAAACATTTTTACCACTTTGTTAACCTTTTTATAAATTGCATCAATTCCACGTCCATCGAACACATTACCCTGCATGGTTGCCAGTAACGTCAGTTCAAAAGCGGTCGATGATATCCAGGGGACAATAAGCTTATAGCCACAGATAGCCAGCGCTTTAGTTCTAATAAGAAATTTATTAAGGTTACGCTTATTTGTACTTATCGTACTACAAGAAGCGAACACAATTATTCTATTTCTACATTTTCCTTTTAAGAGCTCACTGAATTCATCCAAAGTAAACAGTTTATTATTTATCAACAAACCATTTTTCAAACCATGGAAAGCAAGATACAAAATCGGGTATCTAACATACTTTTTCTGAATCCATTTTTCTATATAAAATTTGAACTCCTCGATAGTTGCACAATCTGAATGTAAATAGGGAACTTCAGAATTCAATTCCAAAAGATGTAAAATGGGTTCAACAGTAGATCTTTTTCGCAGGTCTTCATACCATAACCCTTCCAGACAGAAAATTCCTTTTTTCAGCATATTTTCTCCCGGTTTTCTCTCTCGTTCCTATCCGGTATCTGCCGATTCAAACGAAAGCGAACAAACCAAAGTTTGAATCAGTACGATTTAGACGAAAGCGGACAGATAACCCAACCGCAGACATAATGTTAGGTAATTTCATACTCATTTCAACTTCGTTTTCTAATTTAGACTATTATTTTTCAACATTTTTGTTAAACTTATTTTATTCTTTTTCAATCTGATTTCATATTGCATTCTAGTAAAAGTTGAAAACCAATTGTGATCTTCAATACTTTTAGAAGCTTTTTTAAAATAGATTTGAGCCTTTTTGTATTCTTGAAGTTTTATTAATAAATCAGTAATATCATTATAAATATCACCCCTAAAGAATTCATAATTATCAACTAAATTTATAACATTCTTCAATAATATTTTAGCTTCTGATTTTTCTTTTCTTCTTACTAATAAATGACATAAATATAAAATTGATTTTATTTTATAATATTTTTCGGTTATATCGTCGATTATTGATAATGCTTTTTTCATATCTTTCTTTTTAACTGCATAGTAACTGATTATTTCTAAATAATAATATTCTATCTGAAATGATTCCAGAGGTGCTTTGTCAATTAATTCTTTTGCTTTGTTGAAGAAAAAGGAATCTTTAAGATATTCTTCAATTACTTTAGTATACGCAGTATTTATTGAGGATTGACTATTTGTTCCCCAATATTTTTTTAATATCTTATAAAAAAAGTAAAATATAAAGTAAAAACCTATTATAATAGCGATTTTTTTTACATAAAAAATTGTATCTTTTTCAAAACTATATTTCCCCCATTCTAATTTATAGAAAAGAATATTCGTTAACAGATATGATAAAATTACATTAGAGCATATTTGAATTTTTTTATTTTTGTTCATTCTTTTTTTGTAAAGATTTTCGAAATGGTCTTTTACTTCATCGTCATAACCAAATTCGTTAAAAATTTGTAATGCATAATCTTTTTTTAGAATAATGTGTTTTATTAGAATTATGTAGACTAAATATCCCAGAATAATAGCGAATACAAACCCATAAAATATTTTACTATCTTCAAAAGAGATTTCAATAAATACAATTACTGAAATGACGATACTTACAGTTAATAATAGAAGTATAAATTTTCTCATTTAATATAGATTACTCCCTTGATTCTATTACACTAAAGATTTCACCTAATGTTTTGCGTGTGCGTCTGAATCGGTACGATTCAGACAAAGAACACTGGCCAGCCTAACTACTGACACGCTTGTTATGACCATTCTATCAATACCAGCATTTTTGCTCAATGATAAATATTTAATAAATTCACTTAAAATTCTCATTTATAGGTACAGCATCAACAAATTTCCCAATTGATATAATTCTTTTAGATTTATCAATGTCAATTTTAATTTCCTCACCAATATCATACCCATTAAATGTATAAATTCGGGAACCTTTAACATCATCTATTGATGCAATAATTAAATAATCTGGGTCATGCATATAACGAAGAAAATTCATCCTGAAATCATCCTCCTTATTTGCGGGAAATTGCTTTATAAGATCGTGGGTAATTGAGAGTTTAAATCTAATGAAATCTTTACTAATTAATGAAGAATTTCCGATAGGACACAGAAACTCAATTATTATATCATCATTCGTTTGCTCAATGTCTTCTAAATAACCTTCAAAAGCAAATAAGTTATGTGATTGTTTTTTAAAAAAATCCTGAATTTCATACGTAAAAGAATTAGCATCAATATTATCAGGAGGGAAATATACAGCATTATATTTTTTATTGAGTTGATTCCTAATTTCTTCTTCTCGCAAAAATTCTTTTTGTTCTTTTTCTTTTACTTGTTTATCGTATAGGGACTCTCCGCAACCAATAAAAAATAGGATAATAAGTATAAACATTAATCCAAAAATTGGATTTAACTTTTTTACTTCATTTTTCATAATTAACTCCCTTTATAATATACAAAAACCACTTATAATTTTGTATTGATTACTATTTATTTAGACTAATAATAATATATTCAATCATTATTCCAATTACTTTAGTTAATTTAGCGATATTATCTTTATCAAGTTTACAACCAACCATTCTTCTTGAACTTACACCAGAAAGATGTACTTTATAATTTGCTTTTTTTGCATCATAGTGTGCAAAAAATTGATTTCGAGTGTCAAAAATATTTTTTTTAAATTCCGAGAACTTTTCACTCGACCAGCCAAGTTTTAGAATAGTAAACTTTTCAAGTGAGTCACGAAAATTATCTACTTCTGGATCACCTCTATTTTGTGCAATTCCGTTACATTTGTTTCCCTTACTATAAATTTGGTAAAAATGAATAATAGCACTTTCGACTAAAGCATTTCGTGAAGTAGAGTTTACATTTGCACCACCTTCTTTCCCGTTAATAGAGTATTTACAATCAGTGTTAGTTTTTGTATAATTTGTTTCAAGATGCTTTTCGACCATAAGGTATGAATAAGCGACAGTAAGTGCTTCATACCAACACCAAACACGATTGCTGCAATCATGGATAAATTCTGAATACTATCTGACATCAGTGAGATTTCCTGGCTATTTGTAATAATTTAAATGGTACATAATAAATTTTTAATCTCCTTTTATAATTAGCATTTTATCTAATTATAATCACTATTTTAATCATTACAATTCGAATATTCTTCTTCTTCATCAATCACTATAATTCTTAATGTATTCCAAAGAAGAATTAATTTACAATTGTCAGTATGAATTTCGAGATTTGTTAAGTTACCTTTAACACGAGTAATCGAATTTACTTTAAAAGATATTTTTGTTATTGGAGGATTAAAGACACTATAAATTTTATTAAATCTGTTTATTATTCGGGTATCATATTCAATTAGAATAGGTTCGTTATTTTCTATTAAAAAATTCACATCCCTAACAATATCATAAGTAAACGGATAATTTTCACCAAAATATGGTTCATCCTTATATATATTATGTATCTCATTCAATGTATAGAATTTTTCATTTTTTGTAGGACCAACATCAAAGTATTGCCCGATTCGAAAACGATTATTAACAAGACTAAAATCTATTAAGAGATCAATAATATTTTTTTTTATATCCGATAATGAAAAATCAAAAGATCCCCAATCTTTAGTATTAATTTGTTTTTTTATTTTCATTCTTGTATCTCCTCTTGGGCATAATGTCCGGCGTGCGCTACGCTTCTGCGAAGGCACGCTTGTTACGTGCAGTTTTCATTTTTTTTTAAAAACAAAGAAGAGTAAAATGTGTGAAAAACAAGAAGAAAAGAAATTAAAAAAAACATGCATTTTTCGGATTCTCAACATTATGGTTGAGAAGCGTCTACCAATGGAAGAGGCTTTCTGTCCCATAGTTTCTGCTGCGTTGCATGAATATGCTGATGCTATTAAATATGGCAGAGCTGGTAATAGAGCCGTTGAAGAATATCGCACAAAAAACGGATGCACAGTAAGAACGATTTATGGACATAGTGAATCAATTATCAGTCAATAACATAATTTTTCTTTTTGATTTCATCTTTAGCTTTTTTGATAATAGGGATTAAGGATGAAACATGAAAATCTTCGTATATTTTGATTTCGGGAGAGGTAATTATTGTTTCGTTATTTTCATTAAATACACGAAATTGTATCCTGTCTTCAAACTCGGATATTTCAGCCACACAACGATAAGGGCTAAATGATGATTCAAGTTTTTGTTTTATTTCTTTTGGTTCCATTTTTCACTCCTTTTTTTGTATCCCGAACAGGAGTTCGAGAGGATTGATTATGGGAGGATTATTTTGATAATAAATTATTCTCGACCAGATATTCACGCCCCTTATTGGAAAGTATGTAAGAAGGCGAAAAAGTATAATCTGGGGTTTTTAATTGAATATAATTGTTTTTCAAGAGCAAATCAAGATAATGGTGAATTGTTGTTTTATTATCATCAGCAAAACAACCACAAATTTGATATTGATTCAAATATTCATTTTCTCCTATTCTTTGCAATATTTTGTCCATATATTCTTTTGGTGGTAGCTTTTCTTCAGGTTTTGATGGTGATGTATTTGATGATTTTTTTTTGTTCTTTTTAAAAAGACAACGGAGGTATAAATATAATGTCAGAAACACAATTAATGATAGTAAAATTATTAGTATTAAATTTGTTAATGGTAATTGAATCTGTTTTGATAACTTTAGGAATAATTTATCAAAAAGATTACGATATGGAATTAGAGAAAAAAACAAAAAGGCGATTAATGCTAACACAGCTACTATCAGCGTCCATTTTTGCAATCTCAGCTTTTTATTTTTCTTATTATGCTTATTCACTTTTTGTTTCATTAGCACTCCTCAATTAGGATTAATTATGAATAACCAGGAAGAACAAAAGATCAGGGAGACAATAGACTCACTTCTCCCATTAAAAGAACTGCATGTAACGAATGTTTCCCCGAACTCAAAAAGTTCGCATTAACTCCAAATTTTTTAATCTCATTCACTTTTTTTTCTTCGATATTTAAATTATCCAAAGGACTTCTCGCATTCTCCAGCAAATATATAGAATTTTCATTAACTCTATTTTGTTGTAAAGATTTTTCCTTCTCATTATTAAAACCTCTTTGGATATTTCCTTTTTCTCATTCACACCATTCTCTCGTTCCCAAAGCCCCCTTTGGGAACGCACAGTTTCACTCAAAGCCCTCTTTTGGTAATACTAATTCCAAAGCTTTACTTGTTTCCTTTTCCCGAAACAGAGGTTTCGGAATATATGGCGTTACGAATCCAGTCTCCGTAAACTACGCCCCGGCAGGCAGGGAATTGGTAACGAGAATGAAGTAGAACCTCGTCCCCATCCGGCAGTTGCCGGATGGGGACGCATATTTCGCCAAAGCCTTCTTTGGCGATAATTACACTTCTAATCCCCAACTATCATCCAAAATATCCACTTTAAAAGGATTCTCCAATCCATACAAATTTCTGGCACTCGAATAATACCAATCCTTGTCTTCAAAAACTAATCCTCTTTTTACCGGATTATTATGAATATATTCAACTTTCTGATTGTATATCTCTTGTGTTTGAATCAATTCCGGATGACTTCCTTCCTGCCAGAATTGGTAAGTTGAAACTGATTTATAAGGCTTTTTAAAAAATTTAAGCAGGTATTTTATCCACTGCCGGGAATCATTTGTAAGTAATTCCAATGCTTGTTTGGCTGTATATTTTTTAAAATCCTGAACAACTTTTCCAATATCCTTTTTATGGGACATAACCGCATGGACATGGTTATCCATAATAACATAATGAAATATCTTTAGATCGTCATTTTCACTGTAATATTTAAAATTTTTTATTATAATTTCACAATATCTCGAGTTGGTAAATACAGGGATTTTTTCAACAACCGTAAAAGTGAGAAAATAAAGATTATATTCTGATTCAAGAAATTTGTATCTTGTTCGCATCTTTACTCCTTACTGAAACAGGGTTTCAAACAATTATTAGGTTACCAAAGAGGGCTTTGGTAACCAGATGGATGTTTATATTTTAATGTGAACCTGTTCTTCAATTTCTTATTTTGTTATCTCTTCATTCATCAGAAGACAATATTCCAGTATACCATCTTTAGAAATCTTCACATCGCCAATAATCTCTACATGTTTCCCAAAATAAACATTACCCTCGATAGTCAGAGTATTGCATTTCTTCAAGGAAGGAATTCCGTCTTTAAAATGTTCCTGAAGCTGATCGATAGTTCTGTAATATCTATCATTAAACTTAATCCCTGGAGTTTTTCCAAAAGAATTATTTAATTTTAATTTGTATTCTTTAGTAAGCTCAAATGCATCGCTCCAGATTGCCAGGAGGTCATTTGTTTTTTTAACTGGTATAAATCTATCTTTATTGACCACAATTGCTTTTGAGCCTTTAAAAACGCTGATTGCAGCACCCATTGCAGACTCAATTTGATAGACCTTTTCTTCTTCAACCTCTTTGGAATTAAGTATCAATGATAAAGGTAGAAGGTTGTTGTGTTCATAAAGTTTTTGTTTCAAGGCTCTCAAACTTACCCAGAGATTATTCGTATTGAAATATTGATACCTGTTTATGTCCTGGAAATGTTCAACCTCATTATCAGGACACTGTGCCGTCTCTCTCAGTAGAAGTTGCCCCTCGTGTGTTTGGGCTAAATGTCCTCCCTTTCTATCCATTTCAGTACGAGGGCAAACTTCCATTAAAAAAGGCTCATTTTTCTCAGCAAAATGCGTTAATATCTTTTCATCCACAACAGCTCCCAGGTTATC
>JAGLWO010000604.1 GCA_023133395.1 Candidatus Cloacimonadota bacterium
ATATTCATTTTTTGAACAATCTCCATATTGTGGGTTACAATGACAAAAGTTTGCTCTTTAGTTTTGTTCAGTTTAATGATCAGATCTATTATTTCTTCACTGTGTTTTGCATCGAGGTTGCCAGTTGGCTCATCAGCAAAAACAATTTCCGGACTGTTTATCAGAGCCCTGGCAACTGCAACTCTTTGCTGTTCACCACCACTTAACTGGTTCGGATAGTGATCTCTTCGATCGTAAATATCAAGAACTTTAAGTAGCTTTTGGGATTCGATAATACTTTTTTTGAAATTTTTTGTTGCCAGGAACATTGGCATTGCCACGTTTTCTTCTGCTGTGAAATCTTCCATTAAATAATGAAACTGGAAGACAAAACCTACTTTTTTATTTCTGAATTCGTTCACTTTTTTATCGTTTACATCTATTTTTTCCCCGGAATAAAAGATTGAACCCTCATCTGCGCTATCCAGCATTCCCAGCAAATGTAAAAGCGTACTTTTCCCGCTTCCGGATTCACCGGTTATGGCAATCATATCTCCTCGCTGCACTTCAAAATTAACCCCTTTCAGTACTTCGAGTTTCCCGGAAGCTTCCTTATAACTCTTTTTTAGATTCTCGACTTTCAGTAAATTCACCTGCTCACTCCAATTTATTTATGTGTTTCTCAAAATATCAGTAATATCCAACCTTGCAATATTTCTCAAAGGTACAATCGAAGCAACAAACACAATCAGTATAGATGTACAAAGAATAACCAACCAGCTTAATAGGCTAAAATTCACATTGATCTTTTCCAGAAAATAAACATCACCTTTCAAAATAAAGAAAGTCTGCCAGCTTAGAAATTCAGCGATAAGCACACCCAGAATCTGACCAAAACTAACAGCAATAAGTGAGATAATAAGAGTCTTTCCAATGAATATTTTCTGCAGCATTTTATTTGAAGCTCCGTATGCTTTTAAAATACCAAGTTCTTTTCGCTTTTCTATTATTGAGGTAGAAACTGAACTTACTACATTAAAAGAAGCAATTAAAA
>JAGLWO010000605.1 GCA_023133395.1 Candidatus Cloacimonadota bacterium
GATATAATTCTAAGCTTTTTTATGGAGTGATTATTTTGATTAATCATAAGTATATAAGTATTTTTAAACTTTAACGTTTATAAAGTTACCACTTAATTTCTTTTTCATCCAGTTTCCCTTCAGCAGTAACTTCTAAAATCTCTACCCTATCCAGATAAAGGTCAGTTTTCATTTCCGCACCATGAAGAACATTCTCTCCCCTTATCATAGTTACACCTCTTTGTGCAAATATCTTGTTTGTATTCCTGTTTAAAACCATGTAGGGAGCTTTCATAATACCATTTTCACTTTTTACAATTACATTACCAATGCCGGTAAGGATGTTCTTAGCATCGTCGAGTTCAGCTCTATCACAGGAAAGAGTAGATTTAATTGTTGCATCCGGATTATAAAAAGTAATAAAGACTGTATCTGCAAATGTTTGTTTTGTTTCGTAATATTTAAACATACGAACCGCAATGAGTTCATAATCAATTACATCATTCGTTGTTGCTATGATTCTTATGGAATCTGCCTGTTCGTCAGGGATTTTATCTTCTATGGGAAGATAGGACATATCTTCTGACTTAGTGCAACTGAAAAATAGAATTAGAAAAAAAAGATTAACTATTCTCAAGATGTGCCACAAGTTTTTCCACTGTTTTATCATAAACCCCCAGTTCTTTAAGAATATGTTCTATAAACTCTCGAACAGCTCCTTCTCCCCCATTTCTACGGGTTACAAAATCAACTTTTTTCTGGAAATCTTCAAATGAATCAGCAGGAGCGGATGTGATATATGCTCTTTTGACAATAGGAAAATCATTCCAGTCATCCCCCATGAATGCGACATTTTCCCAGTTCAGATTCAATTGTTTCATTAACTCTTCTGCAGTTTTCAATTTATTGCGAACTTTTTGAAAAACATGTCTGATCCCTAAATCTTCGCATCTTCTTGCCAGAGTTTCGGATTTCTTTCCACTGATAACTGCAACCTGAATGTTTGCGAAAGGCAGGAGTTTTATTCCCAGCCCATCTTTGGCTGAGAAATTCCGAATTTCAGTCCTGTTATCATCGTAAATTATTTTCCCATCCGTAAGAACACCATCACAATCCAGGATAAGCAATTTGATATTTTTATAATCTTTCATTAAACCCTCATCTTGCGTTTAAAATAGACTCAAACAATCATCCAGAAGTTGCGGAATTTCAGAAAGTGGCAGCATAGAATCAGCATCACTAAGAGCTTCTTTCGGGTTTGGATGGGTTTCAATAAAAAGTCCGTCCACTATTCCTGTGGCAAGTGCTGCTCTTGCCATCATCGGTGCAAATTCCGGGCTACCACCTGAAGTTCTATCAATAGAAGGTTTCTGCAAGCTGTGAGTTACATCAAAAATCACAGGATATCCTATTCTCTTCATAATCGCAAATCCCCGAAAATCAACCACCAGATTATGATAACCAAAACTTGTTCCCCGTTCTGTGAGTAAAATCTTATTATTATTAACTGATAAAGCTTTTTCTACTGCAGCTTTCATATCTTCCGGAGCCATAAACTGCCCTTTCTTGATATTAATAATTCTACCTGTTTTTGCCATTGCCACTATCAGGTTAGTTTGCCTGGATAGAAAAGCTGGAACCTGGATTATATCGGCTACTTCAGCTACTGTATCAACTTCGGAGATCTCATGAATATCTGTTAAAATTGGAATATTTAATTCTTCCTTTATTTTTCGTAGAATTTTTAGACCCTTTTCCAGACCTGCACCCATTGGTGAATCTATTGATGTGCGATTCGCTTTTATATATGACGATTTAAAAATAAAAGGAATATTTCTTTTATCAGTTTCTTCGATGAGTTTTTCAGCGACTTCAAACATCATTTTTTCTTCTTCAACAACACACGGTCCGGCTATCAGGAAGAATTTATCTTTATTCAATAACTTCTGATATAAATCCATTAGCTCTCCAAATGTGCTTTTTATCATTGCCATCAGAAACTTTAAAACTTTTATGTCCAGATTTTTTTGCTTGCCTTTTTTTAGTAACTATTTTTTCTCACAGTGTTCGAGAATAAGGAAAAGCATCTATGAGAAAAAGGATATTACTTTTATCAATGCCCAATTATACGGTTGGATTCGACCGAGCAGGCAGATTTCCTAATCTTGCTCTTTCTTCTATTGCAGGTAATATTGATGAAGATTTGATTGAAGAAATTGCAATTGCAGATTTGGTTACAGTTCGTACAGATATCAGAAAATTTATTATCAAGTTGCTTAAACAGTTCAATCCTGATATAGTCGGTCTTACTGCAATGAGTTTCCAGTATCAAACAGCAGTGGAAATTGCTAAAATTATAAAACAAATAGAAAAGGACATCATTACGGTTTTCGGAGGATATCATGTCACATTAGCGTATGAAATAATTTCAGAATCGGACGACATAAATTATATTGACTTCATAATAAGAGGCGAAGGAGAAGTAGCTTTCAATAAATTAGTAGAAGCTATAATAAACGGTAAAAGTGAATTCTCTGAAATAAAAAATCTATCCCATAAAAAGGATGGTATTTTCGTTCACAGTCCACGTTCAAAGAATTTAGACTTGAACCAAATCAAGCTTCCAAAACGCAATATCAGACTCACACATAAATATTATACATTCGGTAAAAAGGCTGATGTAATAGAAACATCAAGAGGATGTACAATGTCCTGTAACTTCTGCTGTATGCCTTTTATGTATGGAAGAACCTACAGAAAATACAACATTGAAAGAATAATTCAGGATATAAAGAATGCGATAAAAAATGGAGCTAAATTGCTGTTCATCACCGATGATAATGCATTTCTTAATATTGAACAGATGCATAATGTTTGTGATGCTATTATTAAAAATGAGCTAAATAACATCGATTATTTTATTCAAGCAAGCGTTCATGGGATTGCATCTGATGAGAATTTAGTAAAGAAAATGGCAAAAGCAAATTTCAAATTTGTATTCCTGGGAATAGAGAATGTGAATTCCAATGACCTTGATTTCCTTTCAAAAGATAAAAAAACTCTCATAGAATCAGAACATATCATTAAACTTCTTCAAGAAAACGGTATAATTGCGTCAGGAGGATTTATCGTAGGACTTCCTGAAGATACTGAAAAAACCATCTGGAACAACTTTCATTTCGCCAGAAAAATGAAATTAGATGCTCCTTTCTTTTTTGTCCTGACTCCGCACTATAAAACTGGAGTACGAAATGACTTTATAGAACAGAATTTAGTTACCAATCTTTATGATTTCTGCTTCTACGATGGATTGCAGGTAAATGTGCGAACAAAAAGTCTATCATCAGAAGATATTTCATATATCTTATGGAAAATGAACGGGAAATATGGTGATCTGGAATATCTTAAATTCAATCAAATTAAAAAAGTCTATCCTTTCTTTTTCTGGAAATGGGTACTCAAAATCATACCTCAAATTGTTTGGAACAGACTCAAGAAAATCTCTTTACATAATTATGAATATACAAATTACAAAGCAAGTAGGAAAAGACTCATAAAACGCCTGATAAAGTGGCTGTTGAATAGAGAAGAAACAATTCTTCTTCGCTTGAATGAGTTAAAATTATTATGAAAGTTTTAAATTTCTTTTTAATATTTATTTTGTTTTTTACTTATCTAATAGCATTAGAGAAACCTCAACTTGCCCGTTTACATTATAGTGGGGGGAGCGATTGGTATAATGATTCTGATATTATACCGAACATTGCTGAATACATTAATAAAACGATTAATACAGATTTTTCAACTGTTGAAGAAATTGTAAAACCTTCCGAGACTAAACTATTTGAATATCCTTTTATTTTTATGACCGGACATGGAAATATAAATTTCAGCGAAAAAGATGCTGACAACTTGAGAAATTATCTTCTCAGAGGAGGCTTTCTTTATGCTGATGATGATTATGGAATGGATGAATCATTTCGGAAAGAGATAAAAAAAGTTTTTCCCGAAAAAGAGTTAATAGAACTTCCAGCAAATCATGAGATTTTTCACTGTTATTTCAATTTCACAAAGGGATTGCCCAAAACTCACAAACATGATGATAAAAGACCTCAGGCATTCGCAATATTTGATGACAATGGCAGAATGATGGTTCTTTATACATATGAAAGTAATATCAGTGATGGTTGGAGTAATGTACATAATGATCCGGAAAATATCAGGCAGCAGGCTTTCAAAATGGGAGCAAATATTTTTTATTATTTATTGACGAAATGAACGATTTCAAAACCTTACTTCGAAAATTGAAGGTTGAATTATGAGAGTTTATATTGTTTCTGATTTCCATTTAAAATTTTCCGATAATCCTGAAGATCTTGAGCAACGACATCGAGTTATTACATTTCTTAATAATCTTATAGGAAAAGCTGACTTCTTGATTTTGAATGGAGATATTTTCGATCTCTGGTTCGTCTGGAAAACTGTGATCGTTAAAAGCTATTTTCCCATATTGAAAAAATTTGCTGATTTGAGGGAAAGCGGGTGCAGAATAGTCTTTATTGCAGGTAATCATGATTTCTGGTTCAGAGACTTCCTTGTTAATTTTATCGATATTGAAGTTTATAAAAATAATTTTACAGAAACGATCGATGGTGCTAAATTATTCGTTTCTCATGGCGATCTCTACACTTCAAACGACATGCGGTATAAAATTTTCCGCTCAATTATTCGGAACAAGTTTGTAATGAAATTATTCGAAATGTTCCACCCGGATTTTGCACTTGGTTTAGGAAAAATGCTGAGTCGTACCAGCCGAAAAAGAAAAGTACCCATCAAACTTTCTGAAAAAAAGGAAAGAGGAATGTTAGAATTCGCACAGAAAATATTCAAAGATTATGATATTGTTGTAATGGGTCATTCACACATACCGAAAATAGAGAGATTCAAAGATGGAATTTTTGCTAATGCCGGAGACTGGATAAAAAATAATACCTATTTGAAAATGATCGATGGGAATATTGAACTTTGTAAATATGAAATGAATAGAGGAAGAGAAAATGAGTAGAAAATTGGTATTATTAATAATCATAATATTCGGAATATACACAATGACTAATCTTTTTTCAGATGAGAAATCCCAGGAAAAGGTTCTTGTGACTATACAAACAAGTATGGGAGATATCGAATTGGAACTCTATCCAGAACTTGCTCCTAAAACAGTGGAAAATTTTGATAAATATGTTAGAGACGGTTTTTTTAACGGTCTCATTTTTCATCGTATTATCAATGGTTTCATGATCCAGGGAGGTGGTTTCGACCAGGGTCATACACATAAAAAAGTCACTTATGAACAAATTCAAAACGAAGCAGATAACGGACTCTCCAATATTACAGGAACTATTGCTATGGCTCGAACAAACCTTCCACATTCTGCAACTTCTCAATTTTTCATAAATGTTAATGATAACCTTTTCCTCGACCATAAAGATAAAGATCGTAGCTGGGGATACTGCGTTTTTGGAAAAGTTATTAAAGGTATGGATGTTGTTAATCAGATAAAATCAGTTCCAACTCATTTTCATCCGCAGCTGGGTATGAAAGACTGGCCTGTGGAAAATGTGGTTATTGAGAAAGTAACTATAAAGGGATAAAAAAAATCTACTTTTCACATAGCTTATAGTGTGTAGCAGCTGTTTAAACCTTCAAGGTTTTCTTTAATCTTCTTTCTTACTTCTGGGATGTGCTTGGTTATAAACTTTCTTTAAATCCTTCAAAGATAAATGAGTATAAATTTCTGTGGTAGATAAATTGCTGTGTCCGAGCATTTCCTGAACAGCTCTCAGATCAGCACCATGCGAAATGAGATGTGTGGCAAATGAATGCCTTATCGAATGTGGTGAATAGCCTTTTGTTTTTGCAACCAGCATAATGTATCTTTCCAGAATCTCCCTGATTTCATCAGCAGAAAGAGATTTGCCACTTTTTGAAAGAAACAATGTATCATCGCTGTCTTTTGAAACAAACTGATTACGAATTCTCATATAACTTTTTATAGCTTTTATTGCCATTCTACCTATTGGAACCAGTCTTTCCTTATTTCCTTTACCTATGATCCTGATTATTTTTGTATTCAAATCTATCTGATTCATTCTACAATCTGCTATTTCACTTATTCGCATTCCACATGAGTAAATCAGCTCTAATATTGCTTTATTTCTTACACCAAATTTAGTTGAAAGCTCCGGAATATTCAGCAGAGCTTCCATTTCCTTTTCTGAAAAATACTTGGGAAGAGTTTTATCAAACTTGGGAATTTGAAGATTCACTGCAGGATTTTTTATTACAAATTTATTTTTCTCACAGTATTGGAAGAAGTTTTTCATTGTTGTTGCCTTTCTGGCAAGGGTGCGGTTGTTTCTACCTTTCAAGCTGAGTTCCCTCAGAAAATCACGTAAATATAAACGGGTTATTCCATTCAGATCGACTTCTTCATTCTTGAAATATTTTTTCAGGAACTCATTAAGTTGAAGAATATCTTTCCTATATGCTGTTATCGTGTTATGCGAGAGACCACGGGAAATTAAAGTGCGGATATACTGTTTAATTGCTTCCTGCATTAAATTCTATTTCCTTCCAGCTTTCTCTAATTCTGCCATTCCTGTATGTCAATCTGAGTTTGCCATAATATCCCTGATTAGTTAAAATACTATAGAACATAGTTAGAATATTTGAAAACAGTTCATTCGATTTTTTCTGATAATCGAAACTTATAACTGCATCAACCGGAATATCTTTCACTATATCATTATCAATATACTTACTCAGGTTAGAAAGCATGATCACATAATCGGTCTTCTTTGCCAGATATTCAGCCTGCTCTTTGGCAATATCAAATACATCAAAATCAAATTTAGCATGATCTGCAATATTATTCTTTACGACAAAATCGGGTGTATAGATAGAGAAAATCCCAACTTTCATGGAATCCGTTCTGATTATCTCATTTTTTATAACTGGAATCGAATCACTCTCAATATTTGAAATTAGAAGTTTGAAATTTATATCTTTTTCATAAAATAGATAATCAACAGGAGAAGTTAGGGAAGGCTTTACTGTATTTAAAAATTCAACAGTCAAGCTATCCGACTGCGGTCTCTCTAATATCCTTCCAGCAAAGATATTAACCTGTCTGATGGAATCATTCTTTATATTTTTTACAAGAAAATTAATAAAATTAGTATATTTAAATTCAAACTTTGGTTCTATAAAGAAATTAAGATCAAGGTAATCTTCTGCTGGTAGGAGAACAGGCATAATAACTATAACTATAACCACGATGAATTTTTTCAAATATTAACTCCAATTAAATTTGAGTGACTTTACGAAGATTTAACTTTAGCTGTCAAAAAGAATTTTGACAAACAAACAGATAATTTGAGTTTGGAATTATGAGAACAACGAACAAAGACTGACTACTTAAATCTTTCGTTCGATTAGTTCGTAATAGTTAGATGTTAAATAAAGAGGAAATAATGAAAAATAAACTCATCATCATTATCGGTGCTTATGGGAGTGGTAAAAGTGAATATGCGATCAACTTGGCAAAAGAATATAATCAGAAGGGTGAAGATGTTATCCTGATAGATCTGGATGTGGTAAATCCCTATTTTAGAAGTAGAGATGTTCGAGAACAATTTCAGAAAGAGGGTATCGAAGTAATCGCACCTGAAGGAGAAAATAAATATGCTGATCTGCCAATGATCTCACCAAGAATAATGGGAGCAATAAGCAAACACAATAAAACTGTGATCCTGGATGTTGGCGGTGATCCGGCAGGATGTAGAACTCTTGCCAGATTTATTCAGAACATAATCAAACGCGGATATGAAATGCACCTGGTTGTTAACACAAAACGACCTTTTACTTCCAATGAAGAAGAGATAATAAAAATGCTGAATATGCTCGAATCTGCTTCAAAGCTGAAAATCACTCACCTTATCTGCAATACAAACTTAATGGAAGAAACAACTAAAGATATTGTAGAAATTGGTGTTAAGATTATCAATAATGTTGCAAAGAAAAAAGACCTGATTTTTGAAAACTACCTGACTCTTGAAAATTACGATAAAATCATTCCTGATAAAATCCTCGGTAAAAAGAAGAAAGTTTTAAAATATTATCTATCCAAACCCTGGGAAATGCCTTTTATTAAAGGAATTTGATTAGCCACCTGCCTACGATAAACTACTGCATAGCAGGCAAAGAGCGCGAAGAAACACAAATTAATTCTTACTTTCTACTGGTTCAAAGTTGTACTTTGAACCTTTTTCACTTCATTATACAGTTCCAGAAAATCCTGTTCAGAAAGTGATTCACCTCTTTTAGTTAAGTCAAAATTCAATTTATCAATTCGCTCTGAGGAAATTAAAACTTTCAGATTATTCCTCAGCATTTTTCTTCTATTCCTGAAAGATGATTCAATTATATTCCAGAAAAGTTTTTCATTATCGATCACTGGTTTATCTTTTCTGGGGATTAAACTAATAACTGCAGAATCCACTTTAGGTGGAGGATAAAAAAGGTGCGGTTTAACTGTGAATTCATACGAAACAGTAAAATAAAATTGCATCTTTAAAGATAAAACCCCATAGTTTTTTGTTCCCACCTTGGCATTTATTCTTTGTGCAACTTCTCTTTGTATCATTATAACAACTTTAGAGAATTTATCTGCATTTTCTGCAACTTTAAAAAGAAATGGTGTAGTAATCTGGTAAGGGAGATTGGCAACGATATTTACTTTATTTTCCGGGAAAAATCTCTGCCAATCTGCTTTTAAGATATCCTGTTTTATGAGATTAATTCTGTTAGAAAATTTCTCTTCTATAATCGGATATAGTTTTTCATCGATTTCAAAACATGTTAATTTGCAACTGTGATTAAGCAGTTCTTCAGTAAGAATTCCCTTTCCAGGTCCGATCTCCCAGACAAAATCGTCTGACTGAATATCCGCAATATTAACTATCTTGCGGACAATATTCTTATCTTTCAGGAAATGCTGACCTAGTCTTTTTTTGCATCTGAACATTATTTTGCTTTTTCTAAGATTTCTTTTATTTTTTCTCTGCCAAATTTGTAATCCTTATTACAAAAATGGCAGTGTATGGTCAACACTTCATTTTTCTTTATTGCTTCTTTCAGTTCTTCTTTTTCCAGGAGTTTTATCCCATCTCCAAATTTTTTATATGAACAGTTACATTTATATTGAGCTGGAATCTCCATTTTAATTTCCGGTTCAAGGTCCTTCAAAATAAATTTCTTAATGATCTCCTCGATGGAATATCCCATATCCATTACATCTGTCAGGTTTGGAAATTTATACAGGTTATTCTCAACTTTGGAAATAACATCTTCCGGGGCTTCTGGCATTAACTGGATAATAAACCCGCCAGACTGACGAATTTTTCCACTTGGATCAATTAACACACCCAATCCTACTGAAGAAGGAATTTGTTCCGATTTTACAAAATAGTGAGTTAGATCCCTGGCGATAGTTCCGTATTGAAGATCAACCTGTCCGATATAAGGATTCTTCATACCCAGGTCTTTAATGATAGTTAATATACCTTTCCCAATAGCTGCTTTTACACCGAATTGTTTTGTCTCTTCGTCAAAGGGAGTTTCAATTTCCGGGTTATTTACATATCCTTTTACATTCCCGTTTTTATCTGCTGTGACTAATACTCCGCCAACAGGTCCATCACAATCGATCTTCAAAGTAATTACATCCCTATTGGATTTAAGTTCTGCACCTATCATTAGAGCAGCACTAAGCATTCTTCCTAAAAGAACGGAATTCGTTATTGATAAATTGTGTATTTTAGCAGCATGCCTAGTGGTTTGGGTTGAATCTACAGCAAAAAATCTGACATGTTTATCTTTGGTGATTCCTCGAATGATTTTATCTCTCAATTTTAACCCCTTGTTTTGTCATTTGCCTATGAGAATAAAATTTGTAAAGTGAAAATAAATACTGATTTAAAAGGAATCTTTAGAAGATTCAAAAAAACTTTGACACAAAAATGTCCTATTCTTAAAAGTGCTCACGGGTTGATAGTGATTAACGCGGGGGTGTAGTTCAGTTGGTTAGAACGTCTGCCTGTCACGCAGAAGGTCGCGAGTTCGAGTCCCGTCGCTCCCGCCATTATAAAATGAGCCGTCGTAAGGCGGCTTTCTTTATTTGAAAAAAATTATGTATTTTACTTACATTTTATATTCAAAATCAAAAGACAATTATTACATTGGTCACACGCATGATTTAAAGTTAAGATTGGAAAGACATAATTCAGGATGGTCACGATCAACAAAAACTGGAATTCCATGGCAGTTAGTGTATTATGAAGAACATGAAACAAAATCAGAAGCAATAAAACGAGAATACGAGATTAAAAGAAAAAAAAGTAGAAAATATATTGAAAGTCTGATAACTTATTAACGCAGAAGGTCGTCCCGAAAGCTTTCGGGAAGTCCCGTCGCTCCCGCCATTATAAGCCGGTCAGTGTAAATTTGATCGGCGTTTTTTTGATATCTGATTTTGCACGATCTTAATGTGAGTATACATATTATACTACTGAGAATTTATCTTGCGAAAAAGGTATTATTATTTTGTCTGGAAATTTATTTGAAATTACAATTGACAAAAAAATATTTAACCATATTGTTAAATTAATCTAATAACTCATAATTTTTGAGTTCAGATTATTACATTATAGCGCATGTGAACTAGAAGTCGAGCAAAGGTGTAGAAATGAAAAAGGTAACAATTGTTATAATAATGATTTTAGTTGCATATACAATTAACATGAATGCTAAGCTTTTTAAAAAGAATACTATAACAATAAGTGATTTTAGAAAATTCCCTAATGAATTTTTGGAGTTATTTTCTATAGAGCGTTATTTTTTTGATGAAATCTTTGATTCTAATAAAATTTCTGAGAAATTAACAAGTAACTTCAAAAGAAGGGCATTAAAGAAAATTTTTGAAGAGCACGAAATTATCAAAGACAAAATAACTAAAAAAGGAAATTGGAGTTGGTTTTCGTTTGATAATAAGATTCATGTTGAAATACATAATAATACGCATTATCGAATATATGCTATTTTGTTTCATGTTACTAATTTAGATAAAGATTATTTGCTTTCTTACCAAAAAAAAAACTATGGTGACAAATGTCTTTCTCCAAATAGTGACGGGGTTTTTGAAGTCAATATAAACTTGTCTGCTTTTAGTAAGATGAAAGAAAAAAAAGCAACGGGTCGAATTAAAGCGATAGTGTGGGCAATGGATTAAGAATAACCATAGATTCGACTCAAATATCCTTCGAGATAATATTAAATCAGATTTTCACTATTGGAGATTCTACAATGAAATTCTTCAAAAAAATATTAGGATGGGAAATTGCTAATTTTTTATCGGCTTCATCAATGGGAAATATAACAAAAGTGAAAGAAATCTTATCAAAAGGCATGAATATTAATGCCTTGCAGAATACTACTTTTGAGAGTGCATTATCTATGGCTACCAGATCAAATCAACTTGATATGTTGGAATTCCTTCTCCAAAATGGTGCTGATCCCAATATACCAGTTAGTGCTGTAAAACAATCTTGTTTATATTTAGCTGCAGAATACGGTCATACAGAAGTGGCTAAAATTTTAATAAAATATGGTGCAAACCCAAATATTGTTGTTGATTGGGTATTCAGTAAACACACTGCATTAAGCATAGCAAGAAAAAAAAGGCATATTGAGATAATTAAATTATTGGAAGAAATAGATGCTAAAGAGTAATATACACTTATTAGTTTTCAATGTTAAGAAATTATGAGTACCCGAAAATTAATAATTAAAAACTAAGCTTAACACTACTAAGAATAAAATTATTTTTATAATACACTACATTTATTATAGATCCAGCATATACTTCAACGGCTTTGGAGCAGTTGCAGGAGTTATGCCATCACCAGAGATATAACCAAGAACAGTTTTCCCTCTTGGATTGCCATTCTCATCCTCACGATAGAACTCTACTCTAATCCGAACTGGTTTATCATCTTTAATTAAGATATCTTTCCCTTCTTCATCTACTTCAAAGGGGTTGTGATAAACCCAACCCAAACCGATTGCTGCTGTACCGTTTTTTTCCAGAACATTTTTTCTTTGTGAACCGATAAATTCCCTTTTTTCCAGAGAAACATTAGGAGAGTTAATACTCGAGGTAACTGTTCCAATACGTTTTTCATCCATATAAATTAATCTGCCTGTAACGATCCCCTCAGTAATAAAAAGAACCATTCGCTTATCAATTCCTTTTTTGACATCTTCTTCCAAGGCTTCTTTACCTACAAAACTCCCTTTTCCCATATCGATAGCAGCTTTGAAGAGAGGACAATTAGTTGGGGTATGTTGAGGGTCATATTCACTTCCATTCAAAGGGAGACCAAAATTCCCTGCTGAAATGCGGTTCTCATCTCTTCCCCCAAGACCAACCACCAAACCTCCAAGTTCTAATGCTTCCAGAGCAATTCGTTTGAACTGTTCTTCCTCAACCTCAACAGGGACATAGAGCTCCCATCCCCAACGGTTAGTATATCCTGTTCTGCTGATGATGTAATGATGATCTTCAAAGTCAAATTCATTAAATGTGAAGAATCCCATATTTTTTTCAGGTTTATAGCGATTTTTCACAACAGCATTTCCAAAAAGTTTTGTTATCAGTTTATATGAAAAAGGACCCTGAATATCTATTTTCACAAGTTTAGAGGAAATATCAATTGCAGTTACATCTTCCCCATCTTTTTTGTAACTCATAATGACATCAACATCTGCTTTCTTACCTTTATTCTCATCTGTAATATCATGTCCTGCATTTATTACCA
>JAGLWO010000606.1 GCA_023133395.1 Candidatus Cloacimonadota bacterium
ACGTTTAAGACCATATAGGTATTAGTAGCAGTTGACCAGGGATCTACATTAGGATTACCTTCATAGATTTCATTTACACGAACCTGATCTTTTCCTAATTCATTATGCCAGAAACCACCAATAGATTCAGCGCATATCTGGAACCAGCGTTCAGTCTGCCAGCCAAGTGCAGTTATCGGGTTATTATAATATCCGGGATTTTCAGGAGGATTTCGTTCATAATCAAGAAATTTATTCACCATAGTACACAGGTGACCTTCATTTTCTGCAGTGATTCTCGCCACGATGATATCTGCCATTGAATTACAATTAACATCAGCATAAATATGATCTGAAATACAATAGTTATTCCATACCGGTGAAATTATCGTATTTCCTGTCGTTCCATAATCAGCAAGAAGTAATACTGCAACCGGAGGTACATCCCATGTATTATAGGCATTATTGATATAATTTTCTATAGCTGTAGCAGTATTACCACCGATCTCAGTTGTAGTAACAACCCCTGAGTTAATTCCCTGCTCATTTCTGAAGACTTTAATTGAATCTGCCCAACTAAGAAATGCAGGATCATCCGGTGTTATAACAATATATTCATAATCTTCAGTCCGGGAATTTGAAGCGGGATATTCAACTTCAGGAAGAGATCTTGAGTTCAAAAGCACATCTTTCAGAATGGGATCCCACCAACGACTGCGAAGACGGTCTTCACCAAAATGTCCATTTCCCCCATGAAAAGTTATTTCAATTTTAAAATCTCGATATACTATTAATTCCTTTGTCACAGGATTATACTGGAAGGGTCTAATTCCGAGTATGGCAACATCCACTCCACGGATATCTGTTTTTTCAGAGAGAATCACAGGTTGTCCAGGATAAAAAGCGTTCTTTGAATATACCTCCAGATTTTTTTTGTATTCCAATGGTCCTCTTTCTGTTTCCCATGGAATTCTGGGTGCAGGAGCAATATCAATATCAGTATAAGTATCAGTTATATAAGAAATTACTTTCAGCTCAGGAATAGCTCCTTGAGGAATGGCAATGTACCTTCCATTTCCGGGGAGATCTGGCATTCCTTCATCATTGGGAAGAAACACTCCGGGAATAGACGGTTTCGTCATTATTTCACCGTTAATTATTTGCTCTTCTAAAACTAATTCTCTAATTGAATATGTAATCTCTACTCCTGTTCCGGATTCTAAGTCCAAATTAAACCCATGTTCTCCCCAACTATCGTTATATGTTATGATAACTGGTTCATTTGATGAGCAAATTATGGAAAACACGGATAGAATTATTAATATTAAAAATATTTTTTTCATTTCAACTCCTAAAATAATATAAGTTCATTTTATTTCTTATACAATTTTCAATCCTAAGTTTAATTTTCTTGGAATTAAGTCAATTTTTTCTATTTCAGTTTGTTCCAATCCTGAGATTAAGAAATTTGTTGTTGACTTTAAAATAACTCTAAGAAAATTAATCACCCTTTGTGAAATGGGAGAAGTCGAATGGAAAAGAAAAAGATATTAATAGTTGAAGACGAAAAAGTAATCGCTCAAGATATAAAAAAATCTTTAAAAGCGTATAAATACAGTATTTCAGCAATCGTAAGTTCAGGTGAAGAAGCTTTAGAAAATATTGAGAAATTAAAACCAGATCTGATAATAATGGATATAATACTCTCTGGTGAACTTACGGGTGTTGAAGCAGCTGAAAAAATTAAAGAAAAGTTTGGGATTCCACTTATTTTCCTTACAGCTTATGCAGATGAAGATACTCTTGAAGGAGCTATTGCTGCAGATCCTTATGGAT
>JAGLWO010000607.1 GCA_023133395.1 Candidatus Cloacimonadota bacterium
ATATACATTGAACCACAAAAAGACAGTTTTGAAAACCTTCTTAACAAACTAGGAGATGGACTCTATATTATCGATGCAAAAGGTGGACAAACTTCAGGTGAAAATTTCACTTTCGGGGCACAATACGGGTACATTGTAAAAAAAGGAAAAATAACAGGTATGATCCGCGATATAAATATGTCCGGGAATCTGTACAAGACTTTGAAAGATATTACTGTAGTTGGAAATGATCTTGAGCTAACTAAAACCGGTGGTTGCGGGAAAGGACAGACTAACATCCGTTCCTGTCATGGCGGACCGCATATATTGATCAAGAACGTTGTTATTGGAGGTGCATAATGAAAAAGCTTTTGGAAATGGCAAAAAAAGTATGCGACCAGGCAGAAGTATATTCCCATGAACATACGGAAAGTGAAGTGGATTTTACTCATGCTGAACTACATGATATAAAAAGTAAAATCCAGTCTGGAGTTGCACTCAGGATCATCAAAGATGGAAAAATGGGATTTGCTTATACACGCAACTTGATAAATCGAGAAGAACTCTTGAAGAACGCCCTTGATTCCTTAAAGGGAAAAGTTGAAGCTAATTATGATTTCCCACTTACAGAAAACCTTCCAAAATTAAATACTTATGATAATTCAATAGAAAATTTATTTGAAAACATGTTAGTTGAAGAATGCTCACGGATTTGCGAAATCTTAAAAAGTGAAACTGATGGTGAAATCGAATTTGGTGCAGGAAAAGATGTTACAAAAATTCGAATTATTAATACTTCCGGAACTGATGTAACAAATCTTACGAGCAGCTATGGAATTGGTGGAAGTTTAGTTTTTCCCGGTGGAGCAACAGGTGTTACTCGAGTATTCTCTGAAAAGAAATTCCAAAAAACTCCTGATAATATTCTTAATGAAATGATAAGTTTATACAACTCAGCCAAAAAGGTTGTGGAACCCAGAAGTGGAAAAATGAAAGTTCTATTTATGCCTTTCAGTATTTACACTCTCACCTGGAGGATCAACAGCGGAACCAGTGCAATGAGTATTTATGAGAAAATATCGCCAATTGCAGATAAAATCGGGAAGAAAATATTCAATGATAAATTCACTCTTTATGATGA
>JAGLWO010000608.1 GCA_023133395.1 Candidatus Cloacimonadota bacterium
GGAGGAGGTATTCATTGTTTTTCAGCAGGTTGTAAATTATCAAATTCAATTATAAGAAATAATTCTTCAACTATTTATGGTGGTGGGATTGTATTTAATAATTCTGAATCTGAAATATTGAATACTCAGATTAATAACAATAATTCAAAATGGGGAGGTGGAGCTTGTTTTCTTCACAGTAGTATTCAAATGACTTCTTCTACAATCAAAGGTAACCATTCAATCAATGGAGGTGGTGGATTGTTTATATCGATAAACGATAGTATTTACTTATCCTCAATCACAATATTAGATAATGTTAGTGATAATCTTGGTGGTGGTGTTTTTATTGGAAATCCTGAAAATATTATTTTTGATCCAACTAATAGGTGTAGTATATATAATAATTCGATCAATTATAATAGAGGAGTTGGTTCAGATATTTTTATTGGAGAGCCTCTTCCAATGATTGTTGTCTTAGATACTTTCACTGTTTTTCAACCTTCAGATTATTATGCTTCACCTATAGATTTTATCGAATTTGATATTATTCACTCAACTCAAGAGGATTTAATTAATGCAGATCTGTATATCTCTACTAATGGAGATGATTCTAATATCGGAACTTCACCTGAATTTCCATTAAAGAAAATTCAAACAGCTCTAGAAAGAATTTATACAGATTCATTAAACCATAATACTATTCATTTATTGCCTGGTGTTTATAGCCCATCAACGACTGGAGAACTATTTCCAGTACATTCTATGAGTCATCTAACAATTTCAGGAACTTCAGCAGAAGAAGTTTTCTTAGATGCTGAACAAACAAATACTGTTCTGGAAATAAATAATCTTAATAATTCGATTATAAAAAATGTTACAATTCGAAATGGTCTTACTTCTTATTACGGAGGCGGAATCAGATGTCATATGGCAGATTTTAAGATTGAAAATTGCTTATTAATAAACAACTTTTCTGAAGAGTATGGAGGAGCAATTTTCTGTAATGAAACAATACTTCAAATTAATAAATGCACAATATCAAATAATGATGCAGATCATGGTGGAGCAATTTGTTGCGATTCAAATAATGAAATTGAAATATCGAACTCCATCTTCTTTTTTAATGAGCAGGAAATTTGTTTATTAGCTTCAATTACTCAGGGTGAATTTAATATTTTTACTGTTTTATATTCCGATATTTCCGGAGGAGAAGAAGCTATCGAAAATAACAATAATCAACTTAACACCATTTATTGGGAAAATAATATTGATGAAAATCCTCAATTCATAGATTATGTAAATGATGATTACCATTTATCAGAATTTTCACCCTGCATTGATGCAGGAGATCCTAATTCACCATTAGACCCAGATGGAACTATTACTGATATGGGTGTTTTCTTTTTTGATCAGACATCAATTGAACAAGATATTATTTCGGAATGTTCATTTGAGTTATTGGATAATTATCCCAATCCCTTCAACCCATCTACAACAATTTCATTCTCAATTCCAAATGAAAGTATAATTAAATTAGGAATTTACAACATCAAAGGTCAATTAGTAAGAGTAATTGTTAATAAAGTTCTGTCATCAGGAGAGCATTCAGTTGTATGGAATGGCAGAGACTCTAATAGTAAATCCGTTAGTTCCGGGATTTATTTCTACAAAATAAACGTAAATGATAAAACTGAAGCGGTTAAGAAATGTTTGCTGCTGAAATAACCTTCTCTCGTTGTGAAGTTGTACTTCGCAATGCCCATGTTGGCAAAGCTCAACTTTGCGTTCAATTGCGTTCCCGTCCGGCAGTTGCCGGATAGGAACGAGTATAATTTATAAAGGAGATTTCAGATGAAAGAAACGTTATTATTTATCGGCGGATTATACAATTTGGCTTTCGCAATTTTTCATATTATGTTCTGGAAGATATTCCGCTGGAAAAGAAGTTTGCGTCGTCTTTTGCCGCAAGATAGAGCAATTATGCAGGTTCTGAATATTCGTTTAATTTACATCTTTTTTGTATTTGCTTATATCTCGATCTTTCATCAAGAGGGTCTAACTTCAACTCAACTTGGAAAATCGATCATTATTGTTATTTCTCTTTTCTGGTTTATGCGAGCTATTGAGCAAGTCATATTCTTTGGTTTGAAAAGACTTGCTTCAGTTATATTTTTGATTGTTTTTTTCATTGGAGCGGTCATTTATATAATTCCAGTATTTGCGTAAAGTGTGCAATACACAACCAACCTTTGTTTAGCTCCTTACTCGTTCAAGAGTGAACGAGTTACGTAGCTCAAGATGTGATAATGAACATTCAAAAAAAAAACGCCCGATTAGACCGGGCGTTTTCTTTCCTAGGAGGATTTATTTAAATTCCAGATCATAAGGTAAGATCATCAGGATATTTTCATCACCGAACTTAAGCAACTTATCACCTAATTCAAGTAACGATCTTATCTCATCTGGAACGTTGAGGGAATCAGATTTTTTTGTCATCATATCCAGTGAAATTTCCATTCCTTTCTTTTTATCTTCAAATTCTACTAACTCTACTTCATGTTTGAGTCCTGCCAGTTTCTTCATTTCCTTTACAGCAATATCCAATCCACCAAGAGCATCAATTAAACCCCGTTCAAATGCCTGCTTACCAGTCCAGACTCTTCCCTGTGCGATCTTGTGAACATCATCCGTGGACATATTGCGACCTTCAGCAACTACATCAATGAATTTTTCATAGATGTGCTGGATTGCTTTTTCTACCATCTGCTTTTCTTCTTCTGTCATCTGCCTGTGAGTAGAACCAATATCTGAATGTTTACCTCTTTTCACTGTATCCCAGTTAATAAGTATTTTCTTATAGAGTCTTTCAAGACCCGGGAAAATACCTACAACGCCAATAGAACCGGTAATTGTATTGGGTTGAGCAATTATTTTATCCGCACTTGCAGCGATATAGTAACCACCGCTACCTGCTACACCACCCATTGAGATGATAACAGGCTTTTTATCTTTACCGGTTTTGCAGAGTGCAACTTCACGACTAATTATATCGGAAGCTAAAGCAGAACCTCCGCCACTATCAACACGGATTATTATTCCTTTGAAAGTTTTATTTTCTCGAGCCTTTTTAATTAGCTCTGCTGTTGTTTCAGAACCAATGGATTTTCCTGAAACTCCTTTACCTGAATGAATATTACCTACAGCATAGATAATGGCAATTTTATCTTTTCGCTCTTTGCTCCAGTCGTATCGCATTGTACTTTTTCTATATTTTTCCACAATTTCCTTTGCAGCATATTTATCTTTGATTTTATCTTCCAATTCATCTTCGTAAATTACCCCATCTATCAAGCCAAGTTCAAGTGCTGTGTCAGCATTCCAGTATGGTCCTTCATCAATGATTTCATCCACAGATTTGGTTAATTTATCTCCTCTTCCTTGTACAATCATTTTTACCATCTCTTTATAAATACCATCGATCAGATATTCATAGGATTCCCTTTCAGCTTCTGTCATATGTTCCTCGGAGAGTATGTTACCTGCGGTTTTGTAATCATGACTGCGGAAATTTATCACATCAATTCCCAGTGTATCCAAAAGGTTTTTCACATAAGGCAGTGAAATCGAAATACCTTTCAGATCTATCATCCCGATAGGATTCAGGTAAACCTCATCCGCAACAGATGCAGCAAAGGTGTAGTTCGCACCGGTTATCATTTCATAGTAAAATATAATATTTTTGCCTTCTGCTTTGAAATCCAGAAGTGCATCTTTCAGTTCAGTTCTCTGAGCAAATTTGGCATTAAAGTTCCCTGATTTGAAGACCAGTCCTTTCACATCATCATCTTTTTTCATCTTTTCGATATCCTTGATAATCTGAGAGAGTGTCTTATCTTTTCCCATATATATTGTGAATGGACCTATTTTTTGACCTTGTCTCTTTTCGAGAATTTTACCCTTCAATTCGTAATCCACAAAGTAATTCTTTTTCCTTCCAATAATGGAGCGATAACTCTTTTCTGAAAAATTAATGTAATACTGCCCTTGAGAAAATTCGTTATTTTTATCCATATCCACAGTACTTCCAATGCCAAGATTTTCAAAGGTGATCCCAAAATTTGCACAAAAAGTTTCATCTTCCATATCATAAGCTCCACCTATAAGGACACCATCAAGAATCTCGGTTTGAATTCCAACCACTGGTTTTTTCCAATCCGCCAAGTCATAATGACTATCTGCAGTTAAAGTAATTCTTTCACAAGTTTTTCCTCCGATAAAAACAGGACGGATAGCAATTCCAACATCATAATTAACATCTTCTTTAAAAACTTTATAAATAACTGTACCCAGTGAAAGGAAATCAAAAGGTCGATATAAACCAGATGTAGAGAAATCACCTTTTTTGAAATATTTGTTTTTCCAGTCCCAGGCAAATCCAAAATACATATTATTAGATAGTTTAGTATTCGCTGTGGAGAGAGCTAACTTGTGATTATTATCGTTCCCTATTCGATCTATAATATATGCAAAATTATCAGAATTGAGAAAAACAGAGTAGAAATCATCATAAAATCCATCTTCATCAAAATTTCCCAGGAAAGCTATTCCATTTGCATTGCCAAATCCCATAGCTGCAGGATTGACTTTGGGAGCCAAGAAATTATCTGTAAATGCAATTGAGTTATAATAGGATAACAAACCGCTAACTAAACCTAATAAGAATATAACTAATAAAATCTTTTTCATTTTTCTTCTCCTGAATTATTTTTCTAATTTATATAAACTTATTCTGCCATTGGAAGTATCAGCTGTAATCAGTTTTCCACCTTTCGCGATAGATCCAACTAAATAATTATTTGAGAATTTTCTTGTTGTAACTTCAATATCATGCAGTTTAATACTGGAATTGGATGTACTGGCTTTGATATCAGCATTAATTGAAGGATCAAGATAGATTTTAATGGAGCCATTACTTGTTAAAAGCATTATATCATTTTCCATTTTTCCCAATTCAACTTTGATACTTCCATTCGAAGTTCTTGCTTTTTCCAACCTGGGAGTTCTAACCACCCGGATAGAGCCATTACTGGTGCTGATGTTAACTTTGCCATCAACGTTTACAATTTCGACTTTGCCATTACTGGTGCTGGCTTCCAGATCACCAGATGTATCGAAAACTTCGATCTTGCCATTGCTTGTATTTATATTGATATCTCCCTTACAATCGACAATTAAAACCTTACCATTACTGGATTCGATTTCATTAAGTTTAACAGATTTGGGAACTTTAATTTCGTAATTAACTGAAACTTTCGGGTTTTTCTCAAGATGTTTTGTTTCGATAGTACAGCCATTTCTATCAGATATTTTTATTTCAACTTTTTCAAATTCTTCCTCGTCCTTACGAGTTTTCATGGTAGCAAAAATATCAATATAATCTTCTTTCCAGCTCCTGATCTCAATATTTCCGTTCTTATTATAAACGTTGACATTGCTTCCTTTTTTCGGTTGGAATGTATCTTGAAACTCCTTTGTGATCAATTCACCATCTTCATCATCAATGTTGATATGCACAAAAGAACCTGCAAAGGTATTATCTTTATCGTTTATGATTTGCTTCATTAATTTCCCAGGATCCTTACCAACTAAAGATATGGAGCTTTTAGCGACAAGTTTAATAAACCCACCGAGAAGTTTACCCCAGAACCCTGTAAGATGTTTGCTCTCATCATCAGTTTCCACAATTATTCCTCTGGAACTTATCTCCACAACCTCATCATCGCTAGTAACAAATATCCCTTCCGAACCTACTTCAACTCTATTTGAACCTTCAGATTCAGTCACAATTAAATTTCCACCTGAAAATTCAACTATTTCACCATCATCACTGTAGATGACTACTTTCTCAGCATTGAACTCGCATTTAGCATCTTCCAGTCGGTAAATATAGTCCTTTGTTTCTGGTAATTTCAGGCTGACCTTCGCATAATTCCCTGATGAAACTTTCAAAACATTCTTTTCCTTAACAACCGTCACTTCATCAGATTTAGAATAATTTACCTCAATTTCCTTCTCAGGATAAAACGAAATGTCCTTGATCTTAACATTATCAAAAATAAGCTCGATTTTGTCACTCCTCATAGCTACCTTTTCGGTTATAGCAATAAGAATCATGCTAATGACCATCAGGACTAAAATTAACATTACTTTTTTCATAATCTCCTCCTATTTTATTTCTTTGCTTTTATATATCAATGTAGCTCCTGCAAAAAGAACTCCACTGAATACAAGTTGAACCAGTGTTTTCCAGTTGAAGAGTATTGCATTCCAGTTTCTTGATATAAAATTAGATATCTCTTCAATTGAAGCATCAACTTCAAATTCCTCTATTGATGTTGTTTTAAGAAGCTTTACAAGGTAGCTCAAGGGAAGCGGTAATTTCCAATTTAGAAGTGTATTTAATATCAGAAATAGGATCTGTACTGCTAGAAGAACAGCAAAGCCCTGTAAAAAAGCTTTATCCTTGAACACTACGGATAAGAAGAATGTGATGCTGCCGATAATCAAACCAGTTTTGATAAATGAAATGTAGGATTGGACCAAACCAGCAAAAGCTGTGCTGAAAACACACTGATGAAATAAAGCTAAAATTATGTTTATAACAATGAAGTTAAAAAGAGCAATAATAAGAAGTACAACCCAGTTTCCAACGATTCCAGTAAGATATTTCGAGCCTGTTCTATACCAAACCGAAACTGGTTGAGAACGGTGAAATAACTCGCAATTTTTTCTAACATCCTCATTCAATGCACCCTGGGTGAGCATAACTGTAAATATCAAGCTCATTAATCCTGGAAACCACACAATAGCAAAGTTCACGATGTAATTTACTGCTGATAATGGTGATGCTTCTTGAATATCTAACATATTAAAATTAAGGTCACCTTTGAAATAGGCTACCCCGAAACTTAAGATTATCAGAATATAAAATCCTGCTGTTATCCAGAATGGAATTAAAAGTGATTTTTTATATATCCACAAATCTTTAATGATTAAGGTTTTAAATTTATGCATTTGAACCTCCTACTTTTTCTATGAAGAGATCTGAGAGAGATGGTCTACTGATTTCTGCTCCTTCAATTTGGATATCATTACCCAGAATTGCACTTACACGACCAAGAGTTCTATTGATAATATTAGGTTTGAATTTCTCTAATTCTTCAATACTTTCTGATGGAAGTGTAAAAACAGAATTTTTTTGTTTAAGTTCACCTATATCTCCATGAAGTATTTTTTTTCCTTCATCTATGAATATAATATCCTGCAAGATTTGTTCTACTTCTTCAACTTGATGGGTGGAAATAATTATAGTTTTAGTTTCATTAAAAAATTCACCAAGGATAGTATTGAAAAATTCCTTCCTGAATACAATATCTAATCCCAGTGTAGGTTCATCCAGTAGGAGTATTTTTACATCAAGAGATAGGGTTATCAGAAGGTATAGTTTGGTTTTCATTCCCTTGGAAAGATTTGCTACTTTCTGGTTCATCGGTAGATCGCTGTTTGCAAGTAATCTCTGGGATTTTTCTGCATTCCAGGATGGATTTAAAGATGAAACATAATCAATAGTCTGTTGTACAGTCAGTCTATTATCAAGACAGCTTACATCTGGAATGAAAGCAATGTGGTTATGGATTGATTCCTTATGACTTTTTACTGTTTCTCCAAGTATTTCAATCTCACCTGTATGTTTCAAGAATCCAAGCAGACAGCGCATTAATGTTGATTTTCCTGCTCCATTTTTTCCAAGAAGACCAATTATCCTCCCTTTAGGTATACTTAGAGAAACATTATCCAGGGCTTTTAATTTGCCATAATACTTTGTCAGGTTTTTTACTTCGATGTAACTCATTTTTTTCCTCCTTCCTCATAAATAGCATCCAGGATTTTCTTTAATTCTGTTTTCGTAATTCCTAAAGATCTACTTTTCATAATAACCTTTTTAAGGTCTGTATTGCGAAATTCTTTACTCTTTTTTTGTTTCAGCTTTTTTTGAGCTCCTTTTCCAACAAACATTCCAATTCCTCTCTTTTTATAGATCACTCCCTCATTCATCAATTCATTTATCGCATTAGAAATCGTTTGAGGATTAAGCCTGTATTGCTGCGCTAAAGAGCGAATGGAAGGTATTGCTTCGTTTTCTTTTAGGGAATCAGTAATAATAGCATTCTCGATTTCTTCTTTTATCTGGAGATAGATCGGAATACTTCCGTTGAACTTCATTTTACCTCCTTCTGTGTTTTACTGTCTGGGTCAACTGGTACACCAATGGAATATATGTCAAGAACTTTTTTCCATAAACTTCGGAAGTTTCCAAAAACATTTCTTTTTAGCATAAACTTCCGAAGTTTTAATTTAATTAGCGAAAATAGAAGGTTTGGTTTCTATAGACTTCGGAAGTATCCAGATATATTTCCTTTTCCATAAACTTCCAAAGTTTTAATTCTCTAACAATTCAAGAATTATTTTCTCTGAAGCTTTACCTTTTCCATAAAGATTGATATTATAATTCGGATTTTTATTTATCATTTTTTTGTATGCAGTGTAAATCTCATAGGAATTGCTTCCCACAATAACATTGAAACCATTTTCCACCAGTTCCACCCATTCTGTCTCATCGCGCAGGGTTACACAAGGTTTGTGGAAGAAAAAAGCTTCTTTTTGCAATCCCCCACTATCGGTCATAACCAGAGAACATTTTTTCAAGAAATATATCATTTGAAGATACCCAACTGGATCGATCATTTTGAATTCAACATTGATATTGCTTTTTTTTATAATTTTTCTGGTTCTGGGATGGATTGGCAGAATCACTGGAATTGCTTCACTAATTTCATTCAATGCATCAATAATAGAAGCAAGACGTTTTTCATTATCTGTGTTTTCTGCTCGATGTATCGTTGAAAGGATAAATTTTTCAGGTATTTTAAAATCAGGTTTTTGAGCAAAGTCAGAATAAAACATCGCTGCATCCTGCATTACATCACCGCTTTTTATTATGCGAGCCAGCGAGTATTTTTCTATTCCTTCATTCTGTAGATTCTTCACTGCAAGTCCAGTTGGACAGAACAAAATATCACTGATCCTATCTGTCAGGATTCTATTCACTTCTTCCGGCATTTTCATATTAAAGGAACGAAGTCCCGCTTCAACGTGAGCAACTTTGATGTGCAGCTTTTTAGCGGCGAGAGCACCAGCTATAGTTGAGTTAGTATCACCATATACCAGCACCCAATCAGGTTTTTCATCTATCAGCACTTGTTCTATTCTTTCTATCATTCTACCTGTCATAGCACCATGATTCAAGCTATTAACTCCCAGATTGTAGTCTGGTTCAGGAATTTGCATCTGATCGAAAAATATTTCGCTCATGTTAGTATCGAAGTGTTGCCCGGTATGTACGATAATTTCATTGATATTGTTGTGTTTTGCAATCTCACGGCTCACGGTTGCTGCTTTGATAAATTGTGGTCGGGCTCCAATGATGGAGAGGAGGATCATTTATTTTTCTTTCCCTTGGAGTTCTCTTCCATATACCATTCACATGTTCTTTTAATTTCATCTTCAATCGAATGTTGTTGTACATATCCAAGTTCACGGATCTTTTCAGAGCGGTAATCGGTTGAAGTTCCAAATTTTTTCATTCTATTACTATTAATTGGTAAATCTTTTCCAATTGCTTTTCCCAATAAATCAAATATCTTACCAATGAAAACAGCAAAAGTAAGTGGAATGTGAATCTTTGGCATATTAAACCCATCATTTGACGCAACAGTCTCCATGAGTTGCCGAACAGTTAAATATGGTTTATCAATGCAGTTAAAATTTTGAATTCCCAATTTTAATTTATCCAGAACAAAATAGGTCATATCAACCATATTTTCCAAAGATATCATCGATTTAATGTGGCTTCCATTTCCAACCATGAACCAGGGGAATTTATGCATCTGTTTTATAAGATTATACATATTAGCGTAATTATGAGGACCATAAATTACTGAAGGTCTTAACGTAATTACACATCGTTCATTCGGTTTTTCTTCCTGCCATTTCCAGATAACTTTCTCACCAACAAATTTAGAATCACCATAAACCGTATTGGAAAGATATTCTGATGTTTCATCACAGGGATGATCTTGATGTCCAAAAACAGAAACCGTACTGTAGTAAATTATTTTTTTGGTATTGCGCTCAGAAGCATAATCCATCAGAATTTGTGTACCATATTCGTTATCACTAAAATACTCTTCCCTTGAAACCCCAAAGTCATGCTTGGAAGCAGCACAATGAATGATCAGTTCGAATTCGTGCTTATTTAGTTTACGCAAATCCTCAATGTTACGGATATTTCCTACCTGTGTATTTTGATGGTTATCAATATTACATTCATCACTTTTATCAATACCCCATACCTGATGTCCTTTATCTTCAAGATAATACATAAGTCGAGAGCCAACAAAACCGTTTGAACCTGTGATGAGGATGATCATTTATTTTTCCTCTCTGATAGTATTCCAAGTAGCATACTGAGTTCCTTTTAGAAACATTATAAAAGCCATAAAAGAAGCATAAACCATTACAACAAAATAACCAGGTAATTTAAATATTTTCACAGATCTGTTTCTAGTTTCAAGAATGATCTCAATGATTCCAATAAGATATATAAGAATTTGGAACAAAAATAGTATTAAAAGTAAAACACTTTTATTTATCAATAAAATATTAGAAAATAATATTAGGGCAGCCCATAGGAATAAAGTCCACCGCAATAGTTTGTGTGAAAACAGCATCCAACTGATTTTTGAAAAAAGAAATGGATTTAGTAGTTTTGAGTTTCTTTTTAATGCAAACCACTCTCGAGAAATTATTCTGATCTTCCTCTTTAGTTCATCTGATGGTTTTTCAGTGCTTTTTTCATAAACTAAAGCCTTGGGCTGATACTTTCCAACAAATCCTTTTATTATAATATGCAAAGTACGTTCAAAATCATCAACTGAAGCAGGATGAATTTGAGTAAATAATTCTCTTTTGATTAAAAAAATTGAACCATTGGAACCGATTATTGAATGGTATTTACTTTCTAATTTCTTTATATAAGATTCATATTTCCAATATAATCCCTCACCAGAATCATTACTATTGCTAATGAGTTTTAATTCACCAGAAACTATACCAATCTTTGGATCTGATGGAATTGATTTAACTAAATATTTTAAAGCATCTTTGTGAAATAGTGAATTTGCGTCTGTTGATAAAACATAATCAGAATTGATAGTTGGTTCAACCATATTGTGACCAGAGGGTTTACCCAATCGTTGTTTTTGAATAACTAATTTAATATTATTATACTTACCAGCATAATTCTGTACAATCTCATTTGTTCTATCTATCGAATCATCTGAAATTACTATCATACTTATCTTGTTTTTAGGATAATCAAGATTAAGAAACGATTTAATTTTTTCTTCTATTACATCTTCCTCATTATATGCTGGGCATAAAACTGTAATTGTTGGATAAGGCTTTAGATCAGATTCAATTTTCTCATTTTTCTTAAATAGGGCTAATATTGTTAATATAATACCGTAAAAGAATAAATGATAAAATATCAGAAAAACACTTATCCAGAAAACATATATCATGATTTTCCTTTTTCTTTAATTATTTGTTCCCAAATTTTTATATAGTTTTTTGCTGATTTATCTGAATTAAATTTCTCTTTTACACGAGAATCCGCAAGCTTTATAGCATTCTTTCTATATTCAATATTTTCAATAACTTTTTTTAACTCTTCTATTGCACTTCTATTGTCTCCAATGCTTATAATACTTCCTGAAATGTTATTGTAGATTAATTCAGAAATCCCTTCTGTTTCACTTACAATACAATAACAATTACATATCATTGCTTCTTTAACAACATTTGGGATCTTTTCTTTATGTTGACTTAAAAAGAGAAATACTTCAGATTTTAACATTTCCTCAAAAACCTGTTCATGAGATACATGACCTTTGAAAGAAACATTTGTTATCCCATTTATGAGAACATAATTCTCTAATTTCTCTCTTTGGTCACCGTCACCCAAAACAACCAGTGAAAGATTCTTAATTTCCTTTTGAACTTCTTCAAAAACTTTTATAATATCAATAATTCTTTTTTTCTTTGTCAAAGCCCCTGCAGTTATAATTCTATTCTCAATTTTATCAATATTATTGTTATTAAAATATCTAGGGTCTACACCTCTATATATTACTTTAAGTTTTTCTCTTTTCACACCGAAATCAAGAATTATTGGAATGTCCACTTCAGCAATAGCAACAACAGCATCAGCTTCCTTTGATAATAATATACCTCCTTTAAAGCGCATATTTAAATCGTATGCACAAAATGACATTGTCAAAACTATATTAGGTAAATACCTTTTTACTAATAAACCTAGTAAAGAAGGATAATGTGACCAATAAAGGTGGATTACATCAGGTTTATTTTTTTTTATATTAGTAAATAAAGATATTACTCGAGGTAATAAAATCATGCTTTTAACAAGATGATTTAGATTGTAACTATGATTATAAATTATAAACCATAAGAGTGAAAGAAATGTTCTTGGATAAAATACACCGCAAATCAATCCTATAATAATTTGATGAAAACTGTTATGGGAAATCTCAAAATTTTCAAGTTCTCTATCGAAAATTAAAGATTTATTCTGTTTATGTTTAAATCTTAAACTATGCACTTGCACTTTTAAACCTGCTCTTATAAAAGCTTTAATATCACTACCTGCAAAAGCTTCTCTAGGATTTGGAAATTGCATAATAATAAACCATACATTCATAAATTAACCATCAATAATTTTTTTAAAAAAAACCAATTTCTTTCTTTCCAAAATATTTGAATCGATATAATTTTTAATTTCATCATGATGAATTATTCTATTCTTCATTTTTTTGCAAAATTTAAGAATTAAATCAACATTATTGCTTATGTTATTACTTTCATTAGGCAGTTCCAATACCCATTCTGGCAATTTGGATGTAACAAACGCTGTATCTGAATATCCAATAATTATTGGTAATCCATAAGTCAAGTATTCTCTTATTTTCAAAGGACAAGCTTCGTTTATTCCAAGTCTATGAAATGCTAAAGAACCAATACCAATTTGGCATAAGGTAACAATTTCTTGATATTTATCTTTAGTTAGATGACCATAAAATTTTACATTTGATAAAGTTAGATAATTTCGCTTATCCATGCCTACGATATGAAAAAAAAGTTTATTTTCGGTTCTTATTGCCAAATCAAGAATTTTATCTATACCATGCCAAGGGTGATTAGGGGTCCCTATGAAAAGTACATGAGGAATTTTACTTTTAGATTTTTTCTTTAAGATTGGATACTTTATAATATTAATACTATTGGGGATTGAAATTGAAGGCTTTTCCCATTTTAAAATATGTGGAAGATTTGCAATTTCATCAGTAACAGTAACAAATCCATCAATATTTTTATAAATCTTATTTCTGGTTATTAAATAATATAGAAACCTGATTTTTCTTATTAAGCTTTTCTTTGCATTCAATCTCATTTCTGAATAATCATCAGTGTTTAATTCTGCAATGGTTTTATATTTTTTAAGAATTTTACCAACATAGGGTTTATATGGTTCGAACCTAAAATATATTATGTCAGGTTTAAATTCACTAATGTCTTTGAATAGGAATTTTGCTCCATAAAAAATACTTTCTCTAAAATAGACATCTTTCTTAGAAAATGAAGATAATGGGATCTGTTTCTTTTTCAAACTTATATTACAGATCTTTACTTTATTCCCCAGATTTTTCCAAGCTTGTGTTTGTGACAAAACTTTCTTTGTTACTCCCGCATGCTTCACAATATCATGAGTAAATAAATATACTATTTTCATATTAAAATTTACTACTTTGTAGCTTTCTCATATAACTCTTCCAATTTTTGTAGATTCATTTCTAATGTTTGATATTTTTTCACCCATCTTTTATTTTTGGCAACTGCTTTTTGTATCTTTTCAGTTTGAGCAATAATTTTAGTGATTTCTTCAGTTAGAGAATCAGGATTACCAGTTTTAAATAGACTACCATTTTGTCCATGAGTGATAACATTTCTATTAGCTTCAATATTGGAAACTATAGGATATAACCCTGCTGCAAAAGCTTCTAAAAGACAGATTGATAAACCATCGGAGAGAGAACAGGAAACATATATATCAGCGTCTAATAACTTTTTATAAAGTTCATTCTGAGGTACTAAGGGCTCAATCTCAATATTTCTCAAACTTAAATTTTTTATCATCTTATTATACTTATTATATAATTCCCCACCTGTAATCATTTTTATTCTTACATCTACTTTTTTATCCTGAAGTATTTTTGCAGCTTTTATCAATATTTCATTATCATAGACTTCTTTAGCACTTCTTGTTGAAATAACAGTAAGAGTATCATTTTTTTTTGATTTATTATCTAAATAATTTATTATTTCAGCATGCATTCCATATTGAATTTCTTTAATCTTGTTTTTGGGAATATTATAATCATTTACAATTTTATCAGATATATGTTTCGCTACAGTATGAATACATACCGCATCAGATAATATTTGATTCATTTTCTTTTTTAAATATTTTGATTTTTCAGGGAGTATTAAAATGTCTGTACCCCAACAAGAAACCAAATATGGTCGATAGTTTGAATATTGCGCAATAATCCCTTTTTCCATTGCTGAATGAGCATGTACTAAATCCGGGTTAATATTTTTTATAATTTTAAAAAAACCTCTTAACCGTAGATATTTAAATTTAAAAAAATAATAAATTGGTAAAGGAAATCGTGCAATAAAATGATAAAATAATTTATTTACAATTAATTTTATTTTATTTTTTTTTGAAATTAGAAAAAAATATTTAACTCCAAGAATTTTTCGAAAAGGTTCAACTTCATTTAACGAATATATCTCATACCCTTTATTTTGAAAATATTC
>JAGLWO010000609.1 GCA_023133395.1 Candidatus Cloacimonadota bacterium
GGAATTACAGTTATATCATCATAAATTGTTTCTGCATTGAAAGCTGTTACAACCATTTTTGCATCGCCTGCAATCAAAGCATGAGAGATTGTCACACTTCCGAATTCATCGGTTACACCAGAAAAATAATTTCCATCCTGAGATAAACAAATTAAAACACCTTCAACTGGTGAACCATTAGCTGTTATAATCGTTGTAAAATCTACATCCATAAGTACAACTTGGTTTGAAAGAGTTAGCAAAGCTGGGGGAGCAGTTCTAACTTGAAGAGCAGCATCACCGAATACAGTCCATGCTTCCATCTCTGACTGACCACCGGAATATTCTTCAACAGTCATCAGGATAGAGCCATTGAAACATAAAGCACCGTAAGTTGTTTTTTGTACATCTGTTGTTATACCATTCTGCCCGGGATGTAAACTGTAATCATATCCACCGATAAGAAGGTCATTGAAGTAATCCTGTCCTCTCATCGGAGGATTCCAGGATTGACTGATTGTGGAAGCGTACATACCTACAGCGCCGCCATTTTCTTTATGAAGCCAGGCTTCTGCAAAACACTCAGTTGAATGAAAAGCTCCATTAAGACAAGCTACAGAAACTATAAAGGGGAGCATATCTCCATTTGTAAGATTGGCAATATGACTATTACTGAAATTTGATGAGCCCCAGTAAGTATACCAGCCATGTCCGGTGTAATTGATTATTCCTGTTCCAGTATTAAGAGCATTGGCAACCATTGTTGGATTTGCTGCAGGGTCATAAATAGGGTAATATGTTTCATAAGTGAAAGGATCCAGTTTATCATTCCAGATCACATCAAGATGTTCATAATCCAGTTCTCCATCATCTCCGGGACCTTGATTGGAAGCAATACCAGTTGCAGTTTCATACCAAGCTGCACCCATTTCAGGGGTTTTCTCGTAGGTGATTGTTTTATTAACCTGAGTTGTTACATGAGTAGTATTATTTGCACAGAACCTGCCAACAATAAGGTCGGGATAAGCGTCTGCACCAACAACACAACCAAGATTCGGGTCAGCAGGAGCACTACCTGTTGTTGGTCCCTGAATATCTGCCCAATCACCAACAAGCTGAACATAAAGAATATCATTATGTGCAGTGTATTGGGTGCTGACCAGGCTTGTTACATTTGTACCGGTAGCTACTTCTTCTTCGTAAACTGTGAATCCTTTTTCTCTTTTCCATTCAATATAGGGAGCAATAACATCAATATCACGAGGTGTTCTAATAACAAGTATAGAACCGAAATCAGCAAGTTCATGCTCAAATCTGGTTTCATCATAATTAATGAATAC
>JAGLWO010000061.1 GCA_023133395.1 Candidatus Cloacimonadota bacterium
CCCCGATAAAGTTACTATCTTTTAAAATCGGAACTACAATTTCCGACTGCACATTTATACTACAGGAAAGGTAATTATCCTCTTTCGTTACATACTGGATGATCATAGTATTTTTATTTAGAGCAACCTGACCACAAATTCCTTTTCCAAGCGGTATCCGAACGTGCTCTGTAGGCTCACCAACAAAAGGACCGAGAACCAGCTCTTTCTTGTTCTCATCAAGAAAATAAAAACCAACCCAGTTGTAGTAATTCACATCATCTCGAAGAAGTTCACAGATAAGTTTTAACTTCTTACTCAGTTCGTCAAAATGCTCGATGATATTTTGAACTTTTGCAAGTAAAGTAACAAAAGTTTCTTTCATTTTTTTATTTAAAATTATTGATTAAGACAATGACCGCAAGCAAGAAAAAGCTTGCGGTCAGTAATAAAGCAATACAACATCTATTATTCAAGAACAAAGATATTCTTTTTCACACAAATATCTTTAAGTTGTTGCGGCCAGATAGTTACGCTTACTTCACCAAGATGAGCTTTCCTGAGAAAGTACATATAAGTTCTGGATTGCCCGATGCCGCCACCAATACTGAGAGGAATTTCATCGTTAAGAATTGCCTGGTGATATGGCAGTTTCAGGAAATCCATTTGGCCTGTGATTTCAAGCTGTTGTTTAAGAGTGTCTTTGGTTACGCGAATTCCCATTGAAGTAAGTTCATGACGACGCTTGGTTACAGGATTCCAAACCAGGATATCACCATTAAGTCCGTGCATTGTACGCCCGTCTTCGGAAGTTGTCTCAGTTACCCAATCATCGTAATCTGCAGCTCTCATTTCGTGTGGATAACCATCTTTGAGTACCCAACCAATCCCAATAATGAAAACAGCCGGATATTTCTTTATTATCTCAGTTTCACGCATTTTACGTGGAAGGTCAGGAAACATTTCCAGGATTTCTTCGGCATGAATGAATTTAAGTTCTTCCGGGAAATCCGGATATCTGCTATCTTTTAACTGAGGGAAAAGTTCTTGAGCATGTCTTCCTGCTCCCAATAATACTTTCCATATTTTCTTAACAATATCTTTAAGGAATTCAAGGTTTCTATCATCAGCAGTCATAACTCTTTCCCAATCCCACTGATCCACATAAGATGAGTGATCATGGTCTAAAAAATAGTCTTTTCTAACTGCCTTCATATCAGTGTTGACGCCTTCTCCCACTTTACAACCAAATTGTTTGAGAGCAGCACGTTTCCATTTTGTGGCTGCTTGTACTACCTGCGCCTGAATAGGCTCGTCAAGTCCAAGTCCAGCTGGAAATCCTACAGGCGATCTGGAACCGTCCCTGTCAAGATAGTCGTTCACTCCACTTTTAATATCAACAATAAGTGGAACCTGAACCATTATCAAGTTGAGTTCTTTACACAGATTTTCCTCAATGTACTTCTTCATTTCAAATAAAGCAATCATTGTCTCTCTTGGGGTCAGCAAAGATTTGTAATCTGAGGGAAGTATTTTTTCCACTTCTTCATAAGTACTGATTCCCGGTCCTGCAAGATCAGCTTTTTTGTCTAACATTTGTTCATTCCTCCTAATTATTTTTAAAATTTTAAACGACGCAAAATTATTTCTTATTCCTGTCAATAGAAAGTGATTGCTAATTAATTTAACTCATTATAACAGCAACAGCAGCACCCAGAACAGCTCCGACTATAACCTCCAGAGGAGTGTGACCAATGAGTTCCCTCAGGTTTTCTTCAAGAATTGTATGACCTTCTTTCTTACGGATATTTTCTACAATTTTGTTCAGAACAGTGGCTTGTTTCCCTGCTGCACGGCGGACACCTGTGGAATCATACATAACTACAATAGCAAAAACTGCACTAATAGCGAAAAGGGCAGTTCCTATTCCTTCTAGGATTCCCACTGCTGTGGCAAGGGAAACAACAGATGCAGTATGGGAACTGGGCATACTGCCGGTATCAAGGAATTTTCTAAAATTCAATTTCTTCTCTTTAAATAAAGTGTAAAGAACCTTAATTGTTTGTGCAATCACCAAAGCAACAACTACTATATCCAAAATTTTATTCCCAAGAATAAATCCATTTTCCATTTATTTCTCCTGATTATAATTTGACTTATTCAAAATTTAAATCAGTCTGATAATGTCAAATTTAAAAGTGAGGGTTAATCATCAAAGTTTATAAATGCTAATTAATTTTTTACTACCACCATCGTCACATCGTCAAGTGAGTAATTATCCTGGGAGAGTTTGTATAGATGTTCAACGCAGGTTTGCAAGTCTTCGGTTTCTTTAATAATTTTTTCTATTTCTTTGTCGATAGCAATATCGGTAAGTCCGTCTGTGCAGAGTAGGAAAAGGAATTTATCCGGAAGTTTAATCTGGTAGCTATTGATTTTCGGTCGTGAGTTCAATCCCAATCCCTCTGTTATCAGGTGTTTTATGCTGCTCTTGATAATTTCGTCTTTTGTAATTAATCCCTGTTTGTAATATCCCCAAACAACAGAATGATCTTCTGTTATCTGCTTCAGGGTTTTATCACTAAATTGGTAAACACGGCTGTCTCCCACATTGTTTATATAAGCAGTGTTATCTTTTATCAGCAGGCTTATCATGGTGGTGGACATCCCGGGAGTTCCATTATTAATTCCCTTTGCGATGATCTGGTTATTTATTTTTTTTATTTCGTCTTCTAACCAATTGGGAATATCTTCGATATTATCTGATTTGTAGTAATTATCCATCATCGTTTCACAGCACATTTTGCTGGCAATTTCTCCACCAATATAACCTCCAACTCCGTCACAAACTACAAAGAACCAGCCTTTGTTTTTAGTGTCATGTTTGGATTTGGGAACAGCAAAGCTATCCTGGTTAACAAATGCTTTATTTCCTTTTTTACTAAGGAATGCCAATTTAATTTTC
>JAGLWO010000610.1 GCA_023133395.1 Candidatus Cloacimonadota bacterium
GAAATGTAATGTCCATCTTTAGCAATTGTGGCAAACATATCACATTCCGCAAATGCGATACTAATGCTCAATAGCAAAACTGCTATCAAAATAAATTTTATATTCTTCATTTTTCTCCAATGAATAATTATTCACAATTGAAGGAATAGCTGAATTTATATCAAATTTATTTAATATTCGTAAATGCTAACCTCAGTGAAATCTCTTTAAACAGAATCTGCCGGAACAGGTGAATCATCTCGATATTTACATTTCACAATAACAACTACTATTATGTATTTTGTTATATGATAATACAAACGAATCCAGCTTGCATAAATATACAAGCTGGATTCGCCTATTTAACTTAACCTTATAAATAACTGCTAATTTTCAGCAGTTACACGATAGAATTTCTTACTCCCTGCTCCGGAAACAGGCTCACTCCAAGTTGTTGTTGTTATATGTAATGCTTCCAGCGTCCATCCTGCTGGGAAGGTAGCATACGGATCTGTTGAACTATAAACATTATAATATGATGCACACAGAACCGGATCCCATTGGAGAGTAATGTTTGTGCCAACTTTGGAAATAGTAAAATTCACCGGATTAGACGGATGACAGTCTATATAGAATGCCATATCCATTGAGATATGATAAATTCCTTCAGGATTGAATGGATGTCCCGTAGGATAAATTAATTCAATCCATGGACCAGCTGGGAACATACATTGGTAAACTGCATCATCATTCCAATGATTAACTGAGCTCTTCCATCCAAACTGGAATGGTAAAAGTTCTTCGAAATGAGTTCTAACACTCAGCCAATAAATAGTACCTGCTTCCTGCATGTAAGCATCTGCATCCGGAATTATGAAGTCATATTCCCAAATTATATCATCACCAGGATTTAGGAACTCACCGGTACATGGATCATACCAGCATTCTCCGTTGGTAGTATCATAATAAGGGGATTCAGTATAATCACCCGGAACAAATTGTTTTCCCCATAACCATTCAAGAGGTTCACTCCAACCACTGGGTCCATATGGATTATCTGACCAGATTTCCAGGTCAAAAATTACATTGTCGGGAATCATCTCATCATATTTCCATGAACCCCAGATATGTATACTGTTTATTGGACCTGATTCAACACATAAGAAATCATCAGCTACGATCCTTGTCATATCTAATTCTTCCATTACACAAACATCTACACCAAAAGATGTTGTGTCCGGCCATTGATGATAATGCATCTTAAGTCCATCATGCAGGTTTTCTTCGATTAATACCCGGTAATCTTCAACTTCGCCTTCAGAAGCTAATCCTGTAACTCCTAAGCCACCGCCAGTATCAAATCTAAAGCGAGCAAAGGTATTTCCCGGAATTGCTGTTGTTGGAACTGGAAAGTTCAATGAATTCCAGCCGGGAACAAGTGATCTATCTGTGAATATTTGTTCACCTGCATCCCATGAGCTATTACAATCAAAGTCTAACCAAGCATTCAAAAGACCACTTGTAGATGCTTGCACGTAAACTGCTCCTTGCTCTCCTGGTATTAATGGACAGACGAATAAGACACCATCTTCATCATCTAAATTAGCTAAATCATCGCCTGTTGCAGTTGCGTCAGGTTGACCATCAGGTTCTGCATCTATTTGAGCACCAAGATAAGTTACACCATCAAGTATATGTC
>JAGLWO010000611.1 GCA_023133395.1 Candidatus Cloacimonadota bacterium
TTCTTCAACTTTTTAAGGTCTTTTTCGAATTCACTGAGTTGTGTGATCTTGTTGAAGAGTCTCATAAATTAATCTCGAACAGAATAGGGCGTTGTACGATAGAAGACGCTTTCATATTCAATTATTTTACCTTCTTCTGTTGTTAGCCAGGGTATATCATTATGTGAATGCTCGCTTATTTGAGAAGCATTCATATCCGACAGTTTGTTCAATACATTATCAATAAGCTGAATTTCATTTGCATTAAGTATCGATAAATCTGGTTGCCTTAAGGGTAGATATTTTGTTTGAGGATACTTGAAATATTCATCCTTAATTTTTCGCAGGTCTGTACCTTCCATTTGAGAAACGATCTTTACGAACTCCCTGGGAGTAGGTCCGAAGTTATTTTTCTGATAAGTTGCTCCGATCAATTGTTCTTCAAATTTCTCATAGAAATCAAAATCTATAAAATATAAAATTTTATAAATTACAGTTTCACCTATATGTGGTTTTGAACCAACTTTATTCAAGATGTAGAGCAACACTTCCTTGAATTTTTTAAGATTTTTTTGTGGAACATTTATTCGTATTTCTTCTTCTTTCTTAGGAGTTTTTTCTTTTGCTTCTTCAAGAATAATTTCCACATCTTTTTTTACATAAAGAAGTGTGTCTGTGGAAATATTAAAAACTTCTGCAATTTTTGTTATCTCTTCTGCAGTAATTTTTCTAGCTCCGCTTTCTATCTGAGAAACTGCAACTCTACTAATTTTTAAAAGATCAGAAAATTGTTCTTGAGACAACCCGACATTTTGCCTTAATTGTTTTATTTTATTGCCTAAAGATTTATAAAAAGTATCCATATCAACCTCCGTGAACAGATTTGTATTGTTAGATTATCTGTCAAGAGAATGTTTGATATTATTACAAGGTTAAATTATTCTTTTTAAAATTGTAATCAGTCTCCCAGTTTTGGGGATTGGTTTGATGGTGGGCAATTGTCCACCTTACATTTCTTTTCACAGAAGTTATTTAAAGGACAGTCGTTACACAATGGATCCTTTCTACAAATGCTTTTTCCTAAATTTACAATCTGAGCGTGAAAATCATTATACAAACCAATATCTTCGGGAAGGCTTTCCATAAAGAACTGCTGATATTCTGTATAAGTCCAATCCGGTTTCGTTAACCCCATCCTGCTGAAAATACGCTTTGTATAAGCATCGATCACAAAAACAGTCTTCTCTCCTGCATAAAGCAGAGTGGAATCTGCTGTTTCTTCACCTATCCCTTTGATTTGCAGTAATTGTTTACGCAAAGTCCCAGTTTCAGTTTGGAACATCTTGCAGACATCACCATTATAATGTGTATAAAGAAACTCGGTAAAATTTTTTAGTTTCTTTGCTTTCTGGTTAAAATATAAAGTAGATCGAATGAGAGGGGTAATCTTCTCAATATGGGAATGGTGAATTTGCTCGATAGTGCAGAGGTTATGCTGCTTCAGGTTTTCGATTGCCTTCTCGACATTATTCCAGGAGACATTCTGGGTAAGAATTGCTCCTATTATAATTTCATCGATTGTGTCACCGGGCCACCAGTTTTGATGACCGAATGTTTTTATAAGCAGTTCGTAAATATGAAGAATTTTAGTAGTAATGGTCATTTGTTTAAGATTTTTTTCTTGACGCATAATTATATCATAATAAGTTGCCTGTGGTTCTTTACCAAAGGTAAGGAATTTACAGAGGTTTCGGTCAGCTGAACCAGCGTAGCGAATCAGCGGCCTACTTTTTTACCCATTTTGGCATCTGTAAAATCTTTTTTATACTTTTATCAGCTACAAATGCTGTAATAAAATTAGCTTTAAATGAGCCATCTTTCTTTTTTCCTATCAGTATAATTACAACATAATTATTATTAACAATTGCCACTCTTCGTTTACAATCAATTTTATTTTTCTTTTTGAGCCAACCACATCTTAAATCTGCACTTTGATCTTCAAGTGTTTCTTTGATCCAGTCAATTCGTTTTGCACGTTTAAAGGAAAATGTGTCGTCTTTTGATTTTTTAGTTTCATAGAAGCAGTGTTTAAAATCTGATTTACAAAAATATACTGGTATCTTGTCGAATGTACGAATATTTCCCTTACAATAGACTTTTTCAAAATGATTACGATATGCCTGAATGGTTTTATATTTAACAAGAGGTTTCATAAACTACCAACGATTCTGCAGGATAATTACAAATACATTAAATTTTAATTCATCTTTCGGAGTTGGTCCTATTTTTTGTTTTAACTTTTTTTCAAAATATTTTAGTAATTCCATCTTTGAAGAATTCTTTTCACAACTATTATTTAGTCTTGCTCCTGCCAAACCCAACAATAAATCAGTTAATTGAAGTAAAACAACCTGACGGGATGGAAGAGCTTGAATCGAACTAATGTATGAAAATAAATGAGTATTATTTAAGATACTGTTAAGTATATTTAATCGTTTTTTTTCTCTATTGGTTTTCAAATCTGTAAAAATCTTATAATTATTATAATCTAAAATCCAATGATTTAAAAGCTGGTAATAAAATTTATAAAAACCTAATTCTGCATCATTATCGTGGAAATGGTCAATATCCATTTTCTTAGCTTCAACCGCAATACATCGGAAGCGAAGGTTATCTTTAAAAAAGAAAAATATATTTATCAATTCTTTATAGAACTCTATCTTATTTCTGGAAACTTTATTCCATTTAATTTCACTATAGATATTGTACTTTTTTCTTAAGTCTTTTATACTTTCTTTTATACTATCACGATGTTTTGCTAATAGCTTCAATCCACCAATTAACAAATAGTTATCTTTTTTATGACTTGTAGTTGTAAATAAATC
>JAGLWO010000612.1 GCA_023133395.1 Candidatus Cloacimonadota bacterium
AAGGCGATTAAAAGCCGGACAGGTCACAATGATTTGATTTTGATTTTCAATTATATGATAAGAATACAAAGATCTCGAAGAAATAGTAATTAGTTTAAATAGGTAAAGAGGGAATTCCTGATTTACTTAACAAAGAAGTGTGAACATATAGAATAAATTTTAAAAATTGACAGAAAAATGATAGAAATTTGAATTTCGATGTGTAAATATTTCAAGGAAAGGAAATCATAATGGACGGAAAATCATTTAATACAACAGAAGATTTAATAAACAAACTAAAAGAGATCGCTCCGTATATTTTCAATGAAGACAAGATCGATTGGGAAAAGATGAAATCAACTTTTAGTGATGAGATAAATTTTTCAGACGAAAGATATGTTTTGAACTGGGCAGGAAAATCCGATGCTTTCAGAGCAATTCAATCTCAAACCACAGCGACTTTGATTCCCGATAAAGAAGAATCTGTAAATTTTGGAAATACAGATAATATCTTTATTGAAGGCGAAAACCTGGAAGTGCTGAAAGTTCTGCAGAAAGCTTATTACGGCAAAATTAAGATGATCTACATCGACCCACCTTACAATACAGGAAATGATTTTATTTATAACGACAAATTTGCAGAAAACAGAGATGAATATTATAAACGCTCCGGTGAAAAAGACGAAGAAGGACTTTTAACAGGCGAAAATCTTTACCGCAAAAACACGAAAGAAAGCGGACATTATCACTCCAACTGGCTCACAATGATGTATCCACGTTTGTTCCTTGCTAGAAACCTGCTTCGAGATGAAGGAGTTATCTTTGTTTCCATAGATGATAATGAAGTGCATAATCTGCGAATGATCATGAATGAGATTTTCGGGGAAGAGAATTTTGTCGTTGAGTTAGTTATCCAATCAAATAAGAGGGGTCAAACTTACAAAGAAATTGCTAAAACTCACGAATATCTTTTATGTTTTACAAAAACTGATAAATGTAAATTAAATGAATTGGAAAAAGTAATAGATGATTTGAATCTTATTGATGAGATAGGAAAATTTAATATTAGAGAATTAAGAAATCGGAACCCAAAATTCGGGAAATTTAATAGACCTAATTTATATTATCCAATATATATTGATAGTATAACAATTGATGAAAATGAATTTTGTCCCATTTCATTATACAAAGATGATAAATTTAATATTGAGGTTTTTCCTTTAAATAGTGCAGGAAAAGAAAGTTGTTGGCGATGGGGAAAAGAATTAGCAGAAAATAATATTAATTTAAATACACAGAGAAGTAATCTTGTAGCTAAGCAAAAAGCTGATGGTAATTATAATATTTACGAGAAATATAGAAAATCAACATATACAGCCAAATCAATTTGGATTGAAAAAGAGGTAATCACCGAACAGGGTACGATTGAACTTGGAAAAATAAATTTATCTAAATATTTTGATTTTCCCAAACCTGTTCAATTATTGAAAAAATCTATATTATTAGGAACAAATCAGAATGATATTATTTTGGATTTCTTTTCCGGTTCTTCCACAACCGCCCATGCAGTTTTAGACTTAAACAAAGAAGATGCTTCGACAGGCTCAGCACAAGTTTATGGAAACCGCAAATTCATAATGGTTCAATTACCGGAAAAAACAGATGTTAAGTCGGAAGCATATAAAGCCGGTTACGAAACAATTGCAGATATTGGAAAAGAACGAATCCGCAGAGTAATAAAGAAAATCGAAGACGAACAAAAAGGGAACTTGAATTTTGGAGAAAATAAACAGGATTTAGGATTCAAAGTTTTAAAGCTTCAAGAATCTAATTTCAAGATCTGGCGTGGAGATAAATTTGAAACCGGTGAAGAATTAGAAGAACAACTTCAGGCATTTGTAAATCCTATAAAAGAAGGATCAACCGAAGAAAATATGCTTTACGAATTACTTTTGAAATCCGGGATAGATTTGAATTGTAAAATCGAGGAAAAAGAAAAATATTTTATAATCAATGATAATGAATTGGTAATTGCTTTATCAGAGATAAACAAAAAAATTGTAAAAAATATCATTGAGACAAAACCTTTGAAAGTGATAACACTCGATAAACTTTTCGAAGGAAATGACCAATTAAAAACCAATACAACCTTGCAGATGAAAGATGCAGGGATCGAGTTTAAGGTGGTGTGAGATGGAAACTATGAAAAAATTAAATTTCCTTGAATATCTTGGTTTTGAAAGAACTGTAAACATTCAAAACCCTCCAGATTACATAACAGACTTGCAAAGAGATACAGTAATTTTTGTAAAAGAGAAAAAATTTGGAATTAATGGTATATATTTCTGTGATGATTTCCCTGCTGTATTTACAAAACAAATAAATTTCTTTGATAATAGCACATTAAAAGAAATAGCTGAAACTCACCAGAACATCTGGAATTTCAAAAAAGTATTTTTCCTTTATGTCTATAACGATGTTGAAATCAGAATTTACAATTGCTCAGAAAAGCCTTTTCCAATCACAAAAGAAACAAATTACGAGAAAGAATTAGATAAAATTGAATTTAGTTCTGCCAAAACAACCGACAAACAAAACCTTGAATATATTAACAGAATATTCTCTTCCATTGCTATAGATACAGGTATTATCTGGTCATTAGAAGAGGCGCATGAGTTAAGAAAAAAAATAAACTTAAAGCACAGAGTAAATGAATATCTTGTTGAAAGTCTTCTTAGACTAACTCATGATTTACAGGATGACGGATTAGATATTAAGCTTATTCATAAAAATATATTACGTTCTTTATTTCTGCTTTACCTGGAGGATCGTGGAGCAACCGATGAAACATTTTACAATAAAATAATGGAAGGAGCGAAAAGCTATTTCGATATTTTAGATGATGTCGATGCAACCTATGCATTATT
>JAGLWO010000613.1 GCA_023133395.1 Candidatus Cloacimonadota bacterium
TATGGCGATGATATTTATACAAAAAGAGCAATAAAAAAACTAAAAGAACATTTTGGTGAAGAGATTGATGTTTACTTTGTTTTCAATGGAACCGGTGCGAATGTTCTTGGAATGAAACAGGTAACAGATTCTTTCAATTCTATTATCTGTGCAGAAACTGCTCATATCAATGTTGATGAATGCGGAGCACCTGAAAAATTTACTGGCTGCAAGTTACTTACAGTTCCCACTGAAGATGGAAAAATAACAGTTGAAAAAATCAAATACCACATGCATGGTTTTGACTTTGAACATCATTCTCAACCAAAAGTTATTTCTATTACACAAGCTACGGAACTCGGTACTGTTTATACTCAGGAAGAGATTGAGAAAATTACAGATTATGCACATAAATATGAAGTTCTTGTTCACATGGATGGAGCTCGACTCTGTAATGCTGCTGTTAGTTTAAATATTGGGTTAAAAGATATTACAGCTAAAGTTGGAATTGATATACTCTCTTTTGGAATGACTAAGAATGGTGGTATGAATTCGGAAGCAATAATATTTTTTAACAAAATACTCTCAAAAGATTTTGAGTACATTCGAAAGCAGGGCATGCAACTCGCTTCCAAAATGCGTTTCATGGCAGTTCAATTTGAAACCTTACTTTCCAACAATTTATGGTGGAGAAATGCAAAACATGCAAACAATATGGCACAGATACTTGCAGAGAAAGTTTTAGAGATACCTCAAATAACAATCACTCAAAAAGTTGAATCTAATGGTGTTTTTGCTTTAGTTCCTACAGAATATATTTCGAAACTCCAGGAAGAGTTTTTCTTTTATATGTGGGATGAAGAAAGGTCAGAAGTTCGCTGGATGACCTCTTTTGATACAACTGAAGAAGATATTTTGAAATTTGTGAGAGAATTAAAACATCTAGTGAAATAGTTCAAATTTTTTCAGTTTAATTTTATTCCTTATTTTTAAATATAATTTGAGAACGTTTATTAAGTAATTCTTCTCTATCCAATATATCCATGATAGGGATGGCATCTTCTCTTCTTTTCTCAATTGAGTCTATTAATTCAACCTTCAGAATAATGATCATCTCATTGGTTGAAACTTCATGACTACTGTATCCGAATAAATAACGAAGTCCGAAAAACCACCAGGGCAAGTCTTTTAATATTGGAATGCCTGATCTTTCAATTTTTGTATCTGTATCATATAAACCACCGATCACTGTTTCTTCACCATCATATAATATAATATCAGTACTTGATTTGCTTTTATTGATTATTGTTGATATTTGTCCAGGAATAGCAGAACTTTTTTCTACTTTTACTTTTAAGTGAATAACTTCTCTATCACCTTCAACCAGAATTTTAGGAGTAACTTCCAGAATATGACCGGTTTCAAAAAATTTATCGATAACATTTCCTGCTTCATCAATCGTTTTAACGGAGAAATCCTGACCAACCTGAACAAATCCTGTTTTACCCGATAGGACAATTATACTCGGACGAGCAATAATCGCTCCCCTCTGGTAGCCTTCAATAATTCTCAATAGGGCATCCACATCAATTGTAATATTGCCTGTATCAAAGTTTTTAGAGATACTTGCCTGAAATAGATCAGATTCAATTTCTGAAGCACCACTAAATTTAATATCAGCATTTACTTTACCACCAATCAGTGTTGTCCAGTTTATTCCAATTTGATTTGATAAAGTCTTATCTGCCTTAAAGAAAATTGAACTGATTCTGACCTGTCTGGTAAATGCAGTGATAACAACTTCTTTATCTTCAGGTTTTTTAACTTCCTTCACTTCGATGTCTTTGATAATAAAAGCTCCCGGTCGTTCATCTATAACAAGGTTATTGAATCCAACGATCAGAGATAATGCATCTTTCCAGTAAAGTTGTTTGATAGGAATTCTGATCTCACCTATAAATGTACTCATATTAACTATTTTGCGGTTTTCAGATTGTTGTGAAATTACTTCTATTGCTTTTATTGCTTCTGCAAAACCTGTTTCCCGTGAGATAGTTATTTGATCTTTTTCAGAAAAATTTCTGGGAACGATTTGTTGTTGACAATAAACTAATGAAACTATAGAGAAAAGGATAAAGGTAATTACTATATTTTTCATAATCTATTCCTTATTATATAAATAAATAATTTTTTCTTTTATAATACCGATCTCATTAAGTTTAAATACAGCATATTGTTCATCCCAATTAATTGATTCCAGGTATCCATATGCTACTTTATCTCCGGGAGAGAGAACATGGATTCTAGCAACAGCATCTCGAAGGAATATTTTATCAGGAGTTAAACCGATCATAACAACTGAGTAGGTATCAATAAATCCCTGTTCTTCCTCATCTGGAGTTGGAGCGTGAATTCTTGAATAAAATGGATTATATGCAACATTTCTATACTTTAACTTTCTGAAAGGAATATCTTTAAATTCCGGCGCATCTTCTTCATAGTAGGCATTTAATACAATAGTGAAATTAATTTTCCCTGTTGATACACCACCTTCAGTTTCTTCTAATAATTTGATTGAATCGATAATATAAAGAAGAAATTGGCTTTCAATTTGATAAAGGAAAGTATACAAAGCCTGAATAGATGCATTACCGTTCAGAGTATATGTGTTATATGAAGTTGTTTCAACTCTGCCAGTAAGATTAAATCTAAAATCGAATTTTACTTCCGGGCAGAAATTGTCGCAGATATCAAGTAAGTATTTATAGGTGAGAGTTGGATCATTTTCCCTGGTAATTATTTTACTCTCTTTTTGAACCTGGTCTTCAAGCTCTTTCAGGGATTGCAGAAAAAGATCTTGATCTTTTATATCAGGATGAGCAGCTTTAAGTTCATTTAATAGCTTTTGATTATTTTCATAAGAACTCTGTATGGCATTGAGCTTTTTAACGGAACTTGAATTTCCAATTATAAATCCAATTATGACAAGTATGAGCAATCCACCAAGAATAAGGCTATTTCTTAAAGAGTATGACATGTTATCTACCCTCGAGTTTCTTGATCTTATATTCAGCAGCTTTTGCTAAATTGGTGCCGGGGAATTCATCCATTAATTTATTCCAGTAAGATTTTGCCTTTCCTAGATCATTTTCTTTTTCACTACAATTTCCGAGCATTATTAATGCGTCAGGTGTTTTACTTCCATGCATTTTGTATGTTTTTTCGAAGACTTCTTGTGCTTCGTCAATTCTATTCATAATATATAAACATTCACCGATGAAATATCTGGAGTTATAAGCCAATTCACTTGATGGATATTTTTGAATGAACTCATTGAATTTCCCATAAGCTGTATTGATATCTCCTGCAAAATAAATCGATACTATATCACTGTATATCTGAGCTATATCTACAGCTGGTTCTTCGACCCTTTCTATAATCTTGGTCTCAATTTCTTCAACTTTTTTTTCTGTGGAATCAATTTTAGGTTCTTCTGTAACTTTGCTTTCGACTTTTTTGGCTTTTTCTTTCTTTTTTTTCAATTCTTCAGAATCTGGATAGTTAAATGTAATATCGAATTTCCAGATATTCATGTCTTGCAATTCGAATTTTGTAACGCTGGAGATTTTTCCCATTGGAAAAAGTCTTGAAAATTTGATAATACTTCTTCGTGCTGTTGTATATCCATACACCTGAAACCCTTCATTGTTACTAGTGAGATCATTTATCCAACTTAACCTATTCCTCTGTAAAGATTTTGAGAGAATATCAAGAATATAGTGCCATTGGTTCTTTTTCCCTGTAATTCTCTCGACTTTCTGTATATTTAGTTGAAGCTTCTCTAGTTTGGTTTTTATCTCGCTTATTCTTCGAATAAGTTCCCGATTCTGGGAGAGTTCTCTTTCAATGTTATAGTTCATTTTAGTGTAATCGGTAATATCCTGTTTAAGTTCAAGGTTATGAATAGTACCAGAGAATGCGAAATAGAATATTGCTGCCAAAACCATAAATCCATGCCATGCAATTTTAAAGTATTTCTGATTTTCGATTACTTTTACAGGTAAAAGATTACACGGAGAAAAGTCTTTATTTTTAGGATCTAACGTTTTCCACGCTAATGCAATAGGAATAGCAAATCTTGCAATTTTCTCCGGGGTAATGATATTATCCATTCCTTCATGGATACTCATGTTTTTTAATTCTAATCGAGTGACTGAATCACCTTTTGCAAATTTGCTTTTAAAGAAATCAACATCTTCATCTGAGGTATGATCTCCGACCAGAATAACATTCTTTGTAATTGGAATATTGGATATATCCTGTTCTAATGTTATTTTTGAATAAATCGCCTGCCGCATATTTTCCGGGTCTGTATCTGGAACTATAATCGGGAAAGTTTTGATGTGGTTCTTGTCTTTCATGACAATTCCCACTTTATAATCAACTCCGATATAGAGGATCAGAACATATTCATCTGAGGGAAATTCATAATTGTAACGAGCCAGATTCATTAATGAAATTTCATTTGTATCAATATAACTATAGAAGTATTTTTCCTTTGAAAGAACAAGATTTATATCCCGAAGTGCATGAAAAAGACGAAGTTTCCCACGATGGACAAAAGCAAGACCGGATTTGTCTGGATTGAGGATATAATCCAGGGAATAATTTTTTGCTTTTATCTCTTCTTTGGATAGCAGTTCTTTTTGAAGTTTTTTTATGAGCTTCGTTGTGGCAAATGTTGAGTCGAATTGGAAATATGAGATCTGTTCGTCATTTGCATTTAGAGATATTTTACCTTTTTCCATGGGAAATTGTTGAAGAAAGTTTTGAATGTCTCTTAAACCAGGTAAAATTTCTTCTTTTTCAATAGCCCCGATGTCTTCAGTTTCCTCAAATTCTGTTATTTCAGGCAGTTCGAAGGTTTCATCTTTAAGTTCAGTAGCTTCTGGAATATTGATTTCTTCTTCAACAGGTATAGGTTCACCAACTTCAACAGCTTCTTTGTGAAAAAGGGGAGAAGAAAGAATAGTCTCTTCTAAGCTCTGAATATAAATGATTCCGCCACTTAAAGAAAGTTGAGCTACCCTTATAATGAGTCCGTCTTGGAGTATTCCAAATCCTAATTTTTCTTTTAATATCTTCATAAATGAATTTTATTAATATTATGTTGAGTAAGTTAGTAAATGATTCATACGCTTTTTATTGTTTGCATAATTCATAGCTATATCCTTGGTGATTTTCCCGTTTTTATAATTGTTAAAGAGGTCTTGTTCAAGTGATATCATACCCTTTTTCTTACCTTCAGTGATCATCTGGTAGATTTCACCGATATTTTTATTTCTTATTGCAGCCTGTACTGAAGCATCAACCGAAAGTATTTCTTTAATCATCAGGAGTTTTCCCTGTTTATCTGGAACAAGTTTTTGTGAAACAATAACCTTTAATACATCAGCTAAACGATATCTTACTCTTTCTTGTTCTAATGGTGGAAATTCAGCAACTATTCTGTGTAAGCTATCTACTGCTGAACTGGTATGAAGAGTGGAAAAAACTTTGTGACCACTATCTGTAGCTTCAAGAACAGTGGCGATAGTACCCGGATCTCGCATCTCACCAACAACAATAATATCAGGGTCTTGTCTGAGAGCCTGGATAGTGCCTTCCTGGAAGCTTAACACATCCTCTCCAATTTCTCTATGACGAATGATACACTTGTCTGATTTATGAACAAACTCTATTGGATTACCGATAATAATTATATGAGTCTGATTATTGTGGTTATTCATATCAACTATGGAATCCAGGGTACAACTTTTTCCTGAACCAGTAATACCTGTTATTAGGAATAATCCGGATTTTTCAAATTGCAGGTCAAATCGTTTAGCAATTATATCAGGGAAACCCAAAGAATCGATTTTAAAAAGATCCTCATTTATCCTTCTGAAATTGCTTACCATAACATTACTTTCGTAATAAACATCTCCCCGGAAACGACTTGCTCTTTCACCTTCTTTCAGAACTAGACCTAAAGAAAAATCAGCGTTTTTATTATTAAAAAGAGTCACTTTCTGATCATCCGTTAATATACTTAGTAAAATTGCTGTAACTTCATCTTCAGTATATTGAGGGACATCATTACTGGGTGCTTTCGTTCCATAAACCCTGTACCAGACTTTTCCATTTGATCCAGGACCACCGAAATCAATATCAGAAGCATCAATCTCTCTCATATGTATGAGAAGATTTCTCAGATTATCATAGGATTCTTTTTTCCAAGCAGCATTAAATGTTATCATTTTATTTATATTCTGAAATCTTGTTGTACCTGCTAAATAATCAGGTAAAGCAACTTGCATCTCTGCCAAAAAGGATAAACTCATAATTCCCCTTAAGGACTCATAATAAATACTCTATTTATAAGCCAATCGCATTTAATAAAAATTTGGTGTCAAGATAAATTTTGATAAAACTCTCAAATTTAGTAAGTTATACGATTAAATAGCAATAATTAAGTTTATAAGAAATATTCGTATCTTATTGGAATATAGGCAGTTAGTGAACGGTTCTCATATCTACACAATTTTATTAATATTATCGTACTTTTTTTAGTAAAAAATTATAATTAAGATTAGAGAAAAAAGAATGAAATATAAAAAGCTCCCATTTCTGGGAGCTTCTAACATATGATTTTAATTTTGATTACTCACCTGTAATCAGTTTCAGCATTACAATTCTCTGGATAGATTTTCTCCATTTAAAGAAAGTACTATTTACAAGATTAATCATAAATCTTTTTAAAAGCTTTTCACCTTTGTAAGCAAAGAAGTCGAGAATTTTTTTTCGGTCGAAATGTCTAACCTTCGCTACAGTTTCAGCTCTTAAAGTTATAAATGAAGAACTTGCCAAAATAAAGCTTTCTTCACCGCAAGTATCCCATTTTTGTAGATAGTCCACGGTTGTATTACTCAGCCAGGCGGAAACCTCTCCACTCTCTATTATAATTATTGACCCGGATTTTTCATCGCCAATAGGAATGTTTTCTCCGATATCATATTTTCTGATTCTTCCCAAAGCCAAAAAATCAACTTTTTCTTCAGGAGAAAAACCATGGAGAATAATAGGCTCACCTTTCTGTACTGTATCAGTACCGGGTTCAAAAGCTTTTTGAAGAGGACCATATAGGTCTTCAGAATAGTCTACTCCAGCTTTTACAACTTCAAATAGTTCATCAGCATTGATTGGTTTTGATAAATATTGAAATGCTCCTGCATGAACAGCTTTTACTGCTCCTTCAATACTGGAGAATCCTGTAAGAATAATAATTACTGCTAATGGTTGTTTTCGTTTTATCATTTTCATCAATTCAAAACCACCAATTCTGGGCATTGCCATATCAACTAAGAAAAGATCAAAAACATCAAAATCCATTTTATCGAGAGCATCCTGCCCATCAACAGCTAAAGTAACCTTATATCCCTCTTCTTCTAGAAGTTCTTTACAAAGTTCACGAATACTGTTCTCATCATCAACTATAAGAATATGCTTTTTCATAATTTATCCTTGTTGATTTTTCTTTCTTCCTGGATTAATTTTAGTTTTTTTAATTTTTGGAATCTAACCAACATACCATTAATACTGTTAATAGCTTCAGTCATTTGATTTGAAGATTTTTCAAGTTTATCATCTTTGTATTCATGAGCTGCTTTATTTATTCTTCTTAATGATAAAGAAATGATAGTTAATGGATTGTTTATATCATGATCTAAACTAGCAATTGAAGATGCGATTTTGACAACTTCTTTGTATTGTTCCAGTAGTTTTTTGTTATCTACTATCTCCTTTTGCTTTTCTGATAATACATTTTCTTGTTCTTTTAGATATTCTTTGCTTTTCGCAGTGCTTGCAGAGATTTTCTTTATCATATCACTGATAAAGTTAGAAAAAAAAGCAATACCACCAAATAAACCAGTGTAAGAAATAAGAAATATTGTTTGGGAGGGGATATCAGCATTGAATGGTTCACCACTTACTTGAGATAACCAGCCAAAATTATACATAAGAATAAGCATTAAAAGACACATACTTCCGATCATGG
>JAGLWO010000614.1 GCA_023133395.1 Candidatus Cloacimonadota bacterium
CTTTCAGGTTCGAGAATAAGAGCTTTTTCCAATAGAGTCTCAGCATGGTCATATTTTTCTTCAACTCCATGTTTTGCGATCATGTAACCGAGACCGTTCAAGAGATCAGCATTTTCAGGATAGAGTTTTATGCCTTTTTCCAGAAGAGTAATTAAACTATCGATCGTATTAAAACGCTCTGCTAAAATTGAGTATCGTATAAAAGTTGAAATATGTGGTTTTGAATTCTCAATGATTTCGGTTTTCAGCATAAAATATGAAATAGAATCATTCTCAGTACCAAAAAGCAATCCGGCAATAATTTCATTTGTGGTTAATTCTTCTTGCTCGAGCTTTTCCAGCAGACTTTGTGCTTTTTTTATGTCCAATGAATTCTGGAGATGGATGGAAGCAGCGATAAACAAAAGGTCATTTTCTTTCAGGAAATCATCTGAGATTTCGTTCATATACTCTGTGGCAATATCATTATCCTCTAAACGGGTATAAACAATTCCCAGAAGAAAATTTGCCAGGTCTTTATTTTCTGTTTTCTCAAGCAGAGAGGATAATAAATTTAAAATTTTCTTCCTGATGTCTTCATCTTTATCAAAGTCATATTCATAAATAAGATTGCGAATGATATGCACATCATTTGCCTTTATCAGGTAATCCACAGCTTTTTCGTTGTCTCCGGTGGAAAAGAACAGTTTTGCAAAATAAGTATAGAATGAGGGTTTAAATTCATCGGTAAGGTCATCAGCTTTTTCAATAGCATGCCCGGTTTTAATACCAGTTTCGAATTCTTCCAATTGAATAGCAGCAAAGAAGAGGTATTTTAAAATTTCACTTTTACTTACTTTGAAGCAGAGTTCCTGATTTTCTAAAACTTTATCGTATTGTTTCAAGGTATAATACTTACCGATAAGGAAGGTTTTAATAGGGTCTGATAAGGATTTCTTCTCATTGATCCTTTGTTGAAGTAATTCCAGGACTTTATCTGGTTTTCCAGCTTTTTCATAGGTAGTTAGAAGTGAAGTCAGGCTTTTTTCATCGTCCCAGATGTTGTAAACCTTTTCCAGGATTTTCAGGCTTTTTTGAATATCATATTCACTGATAAGTTCAGCAATTCTCAGAATTTGTTCTTTGTCTTTCCAGGGGAATTCCAGAGCTCTCTCCAGAAGGTCAGGGTCAGTTGGAGGGTCATTCTGCTTTTGAAAAATATAATAGGTTGTAAGATTTCTTACTGTGGGCTGAATTTTTATTGCACGTTTATAAAATTTCTTGGCTTTTTCGAAATTTTCTTGGGTTCGATAGGTTTCTGCAATAATAGAGAGTATTTTTTCCGAATACAATTTTCGCGAGTAATATTCCTCTCCCAGTTTAATTATTTCGTCCTGATATTCAGGGTTAAAAAGCGCCCCTATCGCCAGAATTTCTAAAAGTTTCTCTTTAATGTAAACGTTATTTGAGTCGGCTGCATCGGCTTTTTTATAGAGGTCTATTGCAGTTGTAATGTCTTTCTGTTGCAAAGCAGCTTCAGCAAAAGAAAAGTAATTTGCAGAAATTATGTTTGCTTCGGAAGGTTCCTGTTGGGTTATTTTATTTACTGAACAGCCGGCTAAAAGTGTTAGAATAATTAGATAGGAAAAATGTTTAGCCATACACAAAACTTAAAAAGTCATATTGTAAAGCAGGGTCAATGTTCTATCGCTACCTTCAGTTTCATCATCATTTTGCAGAAGATCGTAGAAGGATATCTTTAAAACAAGGTATTCAGAAAAGTGAATATCAAAAGAAGCGTTCAAAAAGCCTCTGGCATTGGTTAATTTATCATCGTTCCAGGCTGTATCATACTCACATACAAGGACAATCATGTCTCCCAGGGTTTTATCAAAGCCGGCAAACAGATTTATTTCATCATCTTTATCCTCAGTTTCCAGACTATAATTAGCACCGAAGTGAAAGCCTAAATTTCCAAGGAAGAAGTAATTTTTACTCGCAGTCAGGAACACGCCTTTCGATTTAATATCATAACGTTTATTATCTTTATGGTAATTTCCGTGTCCCTGTGAATCGTATCCAATAGCAAAAGCTGGCAGTTGGTTGGTCTCATCGAGGAAACGTAACTTCGCATTGAATTCTACCCGGTCGTGCCATTCGGGATTTTTATTACCGACAATCTCTTCTGCACCATAATTCACACCGAACATAAACCTGGGGAAAAGTCCAACTTTGGTTCCAAGAATCAGTCCATTATTTTTATAAAGTTTAGCTGAGATTTCAGCTTCACCTTTCTGTAAGATTCCAGCTGTGGGTGAATCTATCAAGGTGTTCAATTCAAAAGCAAAAGCTAAATTTATTATTAACATTCCTATAAAAATAAAACTTAACTTTTTCATCTTTCTCTCCTTATTAAAGCTTAATTCTTTATTTTAAAAGTCCTGCTGATAACTTCTAATTCTATTAAAGCTGCAAGTTTGAGCCCTTCCGGAAAGTAAACCGAATTATCGATTAAATATGCAGCTTTGGTGTCTTCATCATAAA
>JAGLWO010000615.1 GCA_023133395.1 Candidatus Cloacimonadota bacterium
CTGGAGAGATACAAAAACAGATTGCTCCGAAGCTTTTAATAAATTTATCGGTGAGAGCAATGAATTGCTGAAAACTATTAGTTTCTTCACAGCAGTTGATAATGTAGATTATACTATTAAAATTTATGATGATTTTGACGGAACCGAACTGCAAAATGAATTATCTATTAAATCTGGAGCAATAGATTATATCGGCTTACACACAATAGATTTGGATACTGTTGTTACTCTTTCTGACGGTGAAGATTTTTATGTTTATCTTTCTTTATCTGATGGTGGACATCCCTACGACAGAACTTCTGATGTACCGGTTTTACTTGGAGCTCAATACAGAACTATTGTAACATCTTCTGCCAGTCCGGAAGAAAGTTACTACAAAAGTGGTAATGATTGGCTTGATTTTTATTACTATGATGATCCTTCAGGATATCAGAATACAGGTAACTTCTGCATAAAAGGACTGGCAGGAATAACTGGATTGAAAGTAACTCCCAATGAAGACTTCCAGCCTGAAGGCTCTATTGGTGGTCCATTTACTCCGCAAAGTAAAATCTATGAACTTGAGAATAAAGGAATAACATTGTTTTCTTATGAAGTCACTAACATTCCGACTGTAGATTGGATCACACTTTCTGGAAATACATCAGGAGCATTAGGACCTGGCGAAACTACTGAGATCACCGTTGAGATAAATGAAAATGCAAATAGTCTGGGAAATGGAGCTTATATGTCTACTATCCAATTCATAAATACTACTGATCATATCGGAGATACAACCAGAGATGTGGTTCTTATAATTGGTGAAGCAACTCTCTGGAATGAATGGACTTTCGATACTGATCCGGGCTGGACAATTGAAGAGGATTGGGCATTCGGTCAACCTACTGGCAATGGTGGTGAGCACGGAGAACCCGATCCCACAAGTGGCTACACAGGCAATAATGTTTATGGTTATAATTTAAATGGTGATTATCCAAACAATCTTCCTGAAACGCATCTTACAAGTACAGCGATAGATTGCTCAAATCTTTATGATGTTCATTTGAAATTCTGGAGATGGTTGGGAGTAGAACAACCACAATACGATCACGCTTATGTACGTGTGAGCAATGACGGGAGTAACTGGACAACTATCTGGGAAAATCCAGAAGAAATAACTGATGACACTTGGACTCAGGTAGATCTTGATATTTCTGATGTTGCAGATAATCAGGAAACTGTTTATCTTCGCTGGACAATGGGTGAAACAGACAGCGGTTGGATGTATTGCGGCTGGAATATTGATGATGTACAGATCTTCGCCGTGGAAGGTTTTATAACTCATATAGATAATATAATTGAAAATACTACAAAGCTGTTTGGTAGTTATCCCAACCCCTTCAACCCTGAAACAACAATCAGCTATCAGCTTACAGCAGACAGCAAAGTTAGTCTTTCAATATACAACGTCAAAGGACAAAAAGTAAATACACTTGTTAACGAAATACTCCCAGCAGGAGAACATTCTGTTATCTGGAATGGCAAAGACTCCAATGGCAACCAAGTCAGCTCAGGAATCTATTTCTACAAATTGAAAGCAGGTGATTACCAGAAAGTTAAGAAGATGTTGCTTCTTAAGTAGTTTGTAACCTATTATATTAGCCACTGGAGAAGTTCAGTGGCTTTTTTATACTTACTTTGTAGCAAATATAAAAGATAATGAACTCGCATTAGCTGTAAGGCAAAAAATTGGGAAGTCTCAAAACCTTCCTGTATTATCTATTTCACCGATGGATATTGTGCTTCATTTCCAAATTCACCAGATTATCCGGTTCTGGAGATATTAACATGTAAGGTTAGTTTTCACCACACCATTTGGTGAGTTGATCAAAATGGGATAGCAGGATTATTTCCGCTATCCCGAAGAGGGCGGTGCCCTCTTTTTTAAGTATTAAACGAAAAAGTTTGACAGGAATTAAAA